>CAJXVL010000026.1 GCA_913061205.1 uncultured Flavobacteriaceae bacterium
CAAGGAATAAAAACTTGTAAATCATATCCATTACAAGGATAATCTCCAGCCATACCATTAATGCATGGTGTTTGTGCTTGTATAATTGAACAGCTGGCAATCAAGATAGAGAGTAAAATTTTTTTCATATAGGTTTGTAATTAATTTTAAAGTTTATTAATAGTTAACAATTTAATTATAATTAACCCTACAAAATTAATGTTAATAATAGTATAAAGTTATAAGTTTTTGATTTTTAACTATTATTAAACTGACATGATTTTATTTTTTTATCTTCGCTTATTAAATATTTATACTCATAAAATGAAAATCAAATTATTATTTGTTTTATCACTCTCACTTATGTTTTCTTGTAAAGATGAGAATGTAAAAGTGATTCCACCTCAGAAAATAAAAGTCTATATGGTTACTACAAAAACAGTGCCTATTTATGAAGAGTTTGTTGGACAAGTTTTTGGTGAAAAGGATATTCCTATTAGGGCTAGAGTGGAAGGATTTTTAGATGAAATCCATTTTAAGGAAGGATCAAATATTAAAAAAGGAAAATTATTATATGTGATAGATCCTGACCCACAAAAGGAAGCTGTTGTAGCTAAGCAAAGTATGGTGGCACAAGCAAATACACTTTTAATACAAAAAGAAAGCGACTTGAATAGGATAAAACCTTTGGCTGCTATGGATGCAGTCAGTAAACGAGAATTGGATATGGCTCAAGCACAAAGAGATGCTGCTATATCTTCTTTAAAAGCTGCAAATGCAGATTTAAATATAGCAAAAATAAACTTAAGTTATACAAGAATTTTATCACCTATAGATGGTATTATTGGTAGAACATTAGCACGTGAAGGCGAATTTGTAGGTAAAAATCCAAATCCAGTGATTTTAAATACAGTATCTGATATTAGTACCATAAGAGTTCAATTTTTCTTGTCGGAAAATGAATATTTAAGAATTGCAGAAAAATATTCGAAAGAACAAATAGATTCTACTGAAGGCGCTGATGTTAAAAAAATAGCGGTAGAATTATATTTATCTAATGGGATCTTATTTGACCAAAAAGGGCAATTAGATTTTATTGATAGAAATATTGATACTTCAACAGGGACAATTTTAGTTCAAGCCACTTTTCCAAATCCAGATAAAATTATAAGACCGGGCCAATTTGCAAGGGTAAAAGTTAAGGTAATGGATATTAAAGATGCAATTTTGGTTCCTCAAAAATGTTTAATTGAACTTCAAGGACAATACTCAGTTTTGATCGTGAATAAAGAAAACAAGATAGAGACTGTTCAAGTTGTTATAGGTGAAAAAATACCTGGTTATACCATTATCAAGAGTGGTATAAAAAGTGGCGATCAAGTCATTTTAGAAGGCTTACAAAAAGCAAAACCAGGTTTGGCAGTAATTCCTGTTGTGACGGAGTATAAAAACCAATCAACCAAGAAAAAATAATTATGGCAGAAGATAAAGGGAACTTTTTTGTACATCGACCTATTGTAGCTATTGTTATTGCAATTGTAATTGTAATTATTGGTTCAGTTTCATTGATTGGGCTACCTATAGAACAATATCCAAATCTTACTCCACCAATTGTACAGGTAAGAGCATCCTATATGGGTGCTGACGCTATTAGTGTAGAAGAATCTGTTGCCACTCCTTTAGAGCAACAAATCAATGGTGTAGATAACATGATTTATATGAAATCTACCAATGCCAATGACGGTAGTATGGCAATTAATATTTCATTTGAGGTTGGTACAAACCCTGATATGAATACTGTTTTAGCTCAAAACAAAGTATCTGCTGCTACTGCAAAATTACCTGCACAAGTAACCAAATCTGGAGTAACAACACAAAAGTCCTTACCAAATATTTTAATGTTGGTTACCTTAACTTCAGACGGAAGATATGATCAAAATTTTTTAGGAAATTATGCGCTGATTAATATTAAAGATAAATTGGCAAGAACAAAAGGTATTGGGAGAGTTGATGTATTAGGAGCTTCAGATTATTCTATGAGAATATGGGTAAAGCCAGATAGATTATCACAATTAAGCCTTACTGTTCCTGAAATAATAAATGCAATTAATGAACAAAATATAATAGTTCCCGGAGGAAAGTTTGGTGCAGAACCTGCTCCGCCAGGCACTGATTTTACTTATACAGTTCGACTTCCAGAACGTTTTAACTCTGAAGAAGCTTTTGGGAATATAATAATAAGAACAGAAGAAGACGGTTCTCAGGTAAAATTGAAAGATATTGCTTCTATTGATTTAGGAGTAGAAAGTTACAATATGAAAGCAAGGTTAAATGGCAAAACTTCAGCTATTATTGCTTTGTACCAAGCACCAGGATCTAATGCAACCGAATTAGCACAAACTATTAAAGACGAAATGAGTTTGTTGGCTGGCGAATTTCCCGAAAGCATAAAATATACTGTTTCTTTGGATACCACTAAAGCAATAGAGGCTGGAATTAATGACATTGTAGTTACCTTATTTATCGCTTTACTATTAGTAATATTAGTGGTATTTATTTTTATTCAAGATTGGAGAGCTACCTTAATTCCAACATTAGCAATCCCAGTATCCTTGATTGGTGCATTTATGTTTTTTCCTGCACTTGGTTTTACTATAAATGTATTGTCCTTATTAGGTTTAGTATTGGCTATTGGTATTGTAGTAGATGATGCCATTGTGGTTGTGGAAGCAGTTCAAGTAAATATTGCAAAAGGAATGAGTGCTAAAGAAGCTACGCTAGCTGCTATGCGAAAGGTAACTGCTCCTATTATTGCAACAACCTTAGTGTTGGTTGCAGTATTTATTCCTGTTGCAGGGATGGCAGGAATCACAGGATTGCTATACCAACAGTTTGCAATAACTATTGTTGTTTCAGTATTGGTTTCTTCTTTAAACGCTTTAACATTGAGTCCTGCTTTATGTTCTCTATTATTAAAAGAGCCGAAACCTTATAGAGGGCCTTTAGGATGGTTTTTTGGAAAATTTAATAAGGGAATGGATAAAACTGCCGATTCTTATATGAGTTTTGCTAGCATATTAGGAAGAAAATTGAAAAGATCTGTTATTTTTATTATTTTAATGACAGTTGGTGCTGGTGTTTTTGGAACGTTGGTTCCTGGAGGATTTATTCCTGAAGAAGATATGGGGTATTTCTTTGTAAATGCACAATTGCCTAATGCGGCATCTCTCCAAAGATCTGATGTGATTACTAAAGAGATTGAAAAAATTTTAATAGATATTCCGGAAGTTCAATATATAACAACAGCTACAGGATATAGTATACTTTCTGGAGCAATGATTTCTAATACAGGGTTTTTATTCGTTTCCATGACGGACTGGGATGAAAGAGATCGAACAGCTAAAGAAGTGATGTTGGAAGTTAATAAAAAATTAGCAATTGGTGTAAAAGGAGCTCAGGTTTTTGCTTTTGGACCTCCTGCAATTCCCGGTTTAGGAAATGGATCTGGGTTTAGTATCATGCTTCAAGATAAAGGAGGAAATACCCCGGAATACCTTGCTGAAAACTCCATGAAATTTATACAAGCTGCTAATGCACGTCCTGAAATAGGTAGAGCAAATACTACTTTTCAAGCAAATGTACCGCAGCGATTTATGGATATAGATAAGGCGAAAGCATTAAAATTAGGTATCAAGTTAAACGATTTGTATACTACAATTGGAGCCTATATGGGAGGCGCATATGTCAATGATTTTACTCGTTTTGGACGGTTGTATAAAACATATATAGAAGCTGAACCAGAATACCGTTTTGACGAAAAAGGGATCAATTCATTTTTTATAAAAAATAATAAAGGAGACATGGTTCCATTGTCTACAGTTGCCACCATAAAACCAATGTATGGTCCGGACTACACCAATCGTTTTAATTTATATAGATCTGTTGAGGTAACTGGAACTCCAGCAGAAGGGTTTACTTCTGATGACGCCAGAAATGCTTTAAAAGAAGTAGCAGCCCAAATACTTCCTAAAGATATGGGATATGCATGGAATGCGATGTCTTTTCAAGAGGAAAAAGCTTCAGGATCCTTAGGGATTATTCTAACATTCTCTTTAATGTTTGTATTTTTAATATTGGCAGCTCAATATGAAAGTTGGTCTTTACCTTTTTCTATATTAATGGGAACACCATTTGCAATTTTTGGTGCCTTGTTTGCGCTTTGGATAGGCAGATTAATAAGTCCAACATATGTAAATAATATTTTTGCTCAAGTTTCTTTTGTAATGTTGATTGGGATGGCTGCCAAAAATGCTATTTTAATTATAGAATATGCAAATGATGAGTTTAAAAACGGATCAAGTCTTTTTGATGCGGCGATGACTGCTGCAAAATCGAGATTTAGACCTATACTAATGACTGCATTTGCTTTTATATTAGGTGTTTTTCCATTGGTTATTGCAACTGGAGCAGGAGCAGAGTCAAGAAAAGTTATGGGATTGGCTTTATTTGGCGGTATGGGATTAGCCACTTTTCTTGGAGTATTTTTATATCCTATGTTATTTGTGTTTATTGGTAAAATAGCAGGATATGAAAAGAAAAGAGATAAAGAAAAATCACAACAATTAGAATCTTCAAATAATTAATGATGAAAATGAAAATTTATACATACCTATTTTTGTTGATTGGAATTGTTTTGGTTCAATCTTGTAAAGTAGGACCCAATTTTTTACAACCTGAGGAGAAGACTTCTGAAGAGTTTAGATTTTCTAATAACACTACAGATAGCATTATCAATTTAAAATGGTGGGAGTTATTTAAAGACCCTGTATTGGATACCTTAATATTCACAGCATTGCGTGAAAATAAAAATGCACAGATTGCAGCTAGTAGAATAGAACAAGCAAGAGCAAATGTTGGTTATACAAAAGCAGACATGGGTCCCAAATTTGCTATTAATGCCAGTGCTAATGGAGGTAATTTTATAAACGGACAAACTACATTAAATAATACATCAAACACATTTAGCACTTCTGCTGGTATAAATTGGGAACTTGATTTTTGGGGAAAATTTAGAAGAGGTAACGAAGCTGCTAAAGCTCAGTTATTAGCAACGTTTTATGGACAAAGAGCCCTAGAAATTTCTCTTATAAGTGAAGTTGCTTACAATTATTTTCAACTTATAGATTATAAAGCTCGTTTGGATATTTCAGAAAGTACATTAGCACTTAGAGATAGTACTTTATTAATTATTCAAGAAAGATTTAACGAAGGTTATACTAATATTATTGATGTTAATCAAGCTCAGATACAAAAAGCAATTGCTCAAGTTTCGATACCACAATTTAAAAGAGCAATTGCTTTTACTGAAAATAATCTAAGTGTTTTATTAGGAAAAACTCCAGACTCAATTTATACCTTAAAAACACTTCAGGATTATAACCTACCAGATACTATTCCAACCGGAATTCCTTCAGGAATATTACAAAGACGTCCAGATATTTTAGAATCTCAAGAATATTACAGAGCATCTAATGCTAATATTGGGGTAGCTCAAGCAATGCGTTTTCCCGCCATAAGTTTAACAGGGGTTTTAGGAGTTGGAAGTACCGAGCTTTCAAGTTTAGTTAGTAATGGTTTAGGTTGGAGTGCTGGTGCTGGATTAGTAGCACCTTTATTTGAATGGGGAAAAAATAAAAAACGAGTTGATATCGAAAGAGAAAATGCCTTACAATCTCTATTGATTTACGAAAACACGGTACTTAATGCTTTACTAGAAGTAGATAATTCTTTAATAGAACTTTCTACTCTAAAAGAAGAATTAAACGCCAATAAAGCGATGTTAGATGCCGCAAATAATGCAAGTTATTTATCGAGAGAAAGATATTATCAAGGGGTCACAAGTTATTTGGAAGTAATTGAAAATCAGGGAGTAGAGTTTAATGTTAAATTGGCTTATTCAGAAAATTATCAACGTTTATTATCTTCATATGTATTTTTGTATAAATCACTTGGTGGTGGATGGATTTCACCTGAGGAATTAGAAAAATATACACAACAATTAGCAGACAAACAAGGAGTAGATGTTTTATCAATTAATAAAGACAATCTTTTTTATGATGGGCAAATTGTTGATCTTCATTTAACACCTGAAGAAAAACAAGAAAGGAAAGCAGTAAAAAAAGCACAGCGAAAAGAAGAAAGAGAAAGACGTAAACAAGAACGTCAAAATAGAAAAAATTAAATTTATTCATAAATAATATCTAAATGCCAACAAATGCTTTTGTTGGCATTTGCTATTTATAACTATTTTACACTTATTTTTGTGGATAATTAACAAATGTTATGCTCGAAAACAAAAACGAATCAAAAACAAATATTTCAGATTTAGGCGAATTTGGTTTAATAGATCATCTTACTAAAAATTTTAAAATTAACCAAAAAAGCACTGTTAAGGGCATAGGAGATGATGCTGCAGTTTTATCATCAGATTCTACCAAAGAAATTGTGGTTACCACAGATTTGTTAGTAGAAGGAGTTCATTTTGATTTAAGCTATATGCCTTTAAAACATTTAGGTTATAAAGCGGTAATTGTAAACTTATCTGATGTCTATGCAATGAATGCAGAAGCAAGTCAAATCACAGTTTCAATAGGTGTTTCAAATCGTTTTCCAGTGGAAGCATTGGAAGAATTATATGATGGAATTCATACTGCTGCTAAATTTTATAATATTGATGTTATTGGAGGTGACACTACTTCTTCAAAAACGGGTTTGATTATTAGTATTACTGCAATTGGCATTATAAAAAAGGGTGCAGCGGTCTATAGAGATACAGCAAAAGAAGATGATTTACTGGTTGTTTCAGGAGATTTAGGAGCTGCTTATTTAGGCCTACAAGTTTTAGAGCGTGAAAAAAAAGTATTTGAAGTAAATCCTCAATCTCAACCAGATTTGGATAATTATTCCTATTTAATAGAAAGACAATTAAAACCTGAAGCACGTAAAGATATTTCTGAATTGTTAAATGAATTAGAAGTTAAACCAACTTCTATGATAGATATAAGCGACGGTTTGTCTTCTGAAATATTACACATCTGTAAGCAATCAAAAGTAGGTTGTAACTTATATGAAGATAAAATACCTCTCGATCAACAAGTTATTTCTACTTGTGAGGAGTTTAAATTAGACAGTACTACGATTGCACTAAGTGGTGGGGAAGATTATGAATTGCTATTTACAGTAGGTATGGGAGACTTTCCAAAAATAAAAGCCAATCCAAACCTTTCTATAATTGGACATATCACTAACGAAAAAGAAGGAGTACATTTAATCACTCGTGGTAACGAAAAAATTCCATTAATCGCTAGAGGTTGGAACTCATTAGATAGTAATCAAGAATAATCAAGACGCTTTTTGAAGCTGTTTCTTTTTGAAAAAAGCCGATAAACACGCATTTATTTTTCTATTCTTAAAATTAAGTACTTCAAACCCTCCAGAAAAAACATTGGTAAATTCCTTGTTACAGGTTTTACATTGGTATTCTCTTATATGATTGGTAATGTTGTTTGTAATTATAAATTTGTGCCCAAATGTTGAGCATAATATACCTGAAAAGTTAAATTCATGGTTTGAGAAATTTTGCTTCATAATTTATATATAAAAGTAGGACTAAACTTACGATTTATATGTAATATATCAGTTAAAAATCATAAAAAATCGATAAATCGCATAATTTTAACAATTTCATTAATGTTTTCATTAATACTCATATGCCCAGTATTTACTTTTAATAATTTTGAATGACTTTTATTTGCTATTTTTCTAGAACTAGAAAAAGGTATTATAGGATCTTTAATACCAGAAATCATAAATTTATTGCCTTTAAAAGATGTTAAAACGGAAGTTCGATCTTTCCTATTTTTCATTCCTTTAATGGCAGCAATAATCCCATCAACTTTAAGGTATTTAGCTTCTTCTGTAAATTTATCTATATGATGTTGAAATTCTTTTTTTTTATCTGCAGGGAATAATGCTAAAATTGCCATTTTCACAAAAACTTCTTGATTATATTTAATAATTTTAATAAAACGATCTCTATTTATTTTTTTTTCTGGAGAATCTTTTTCCGTTGTTGAATTCAATAAAATAAGTGCACTTACTTTAGATTCATATTTCTCAGTAAAAGCCAGGCTAATATAACCTCCCATAGAATGGCCTATAAAACTTGCTTGACCAATATTATTTTTTTCTAATATAAAATTGATGACTTCAGCCATTAATTCCATGCTATGAATCTCAGCCATGCAACCACTTTTACCATGACCCGGTAAATCTATTATAATGACTTTATTTTTCTTTGATAATTTAGGTGCTAATTCATCCCAAATAGAGGAACTTAATAAAAATCCGTGTAAAAGAACTATGCAAGGACCTTTTCCTCTTATGCTATAATGAATAGGTATTTGGTTGAAGTGAGTAATCATTTTTATATATTTAGCGGAACAAATATCTCAGTTTGAAACAAAGTAAACAAACCCTGGTAATTGCTTTTGCATTATTTTCTTTATTTTTTGGAGCAGGAAATTTAATACTCCCTCCTTATTTAGGATATAATGCTGGAGATGGATGGTTTTGGGTGCTTATTGGGTTTTCAATTTCTGCTGTGTTTATACCCATATTGGCTATATACGGACATGCAAAGTTACAAGGAACAATATTAGATTTTGCCAATAAGGTATCTCCAACTTTTGCTGTTCTTTTTTCAATTTTGATTTATCTTATAGCAATTGCATTGCCTTCTCCAAGAACTGCTTCGGTTACCTATGAAATTGCTATAGAACCGTTTTTTCAGATTTCATCCTTAGAATTAAGCAGTATATATTTTGCCCTGGTATTGGTCTTTGTTTTGAACCGTAATAGAATGCTGAGTATTATTGGAAAATTTTTAACTCCATTAATAGTATGTATACTTTTAATAATTATTTGTTTAGGCTTATTTACGGAAGTAGCATCCGTTCGAGACTCCATATTTAATAATTCTTTTGCGGAAGGAATTCTTGAAGGATATCAAACATTTGACGCTATTGGAGGTGTCGTAATAGGAGGTGTTGTCGTTATTTCACTATCTCTTCAAGGAAAATTTAATTACGAAGAAAAGAAAAGAATGATTATAAGATCTGGTTTATTCGCTGGGCTTGGATTGTTTTTAATTTATGGGGGTTTAATTGTCTTAGGCGCTCATAATAGTAACGTATTAGTTATTGATAACCGCACCGAATTATTAAGTGTTTTAAGTATTCAAAACTTAGGAAACATCGGCAATGTATTTTTGTCAGTTTTGTTAGCATTGGCATGTTTTACAACGGCAGTAGGTATTGTAACAGGAACTGCAGACTTTGTAAAAGGATTATTAGGTAATTCCCAAAAAGCCTATATAATTACTGCAATTATAGCTTGTGTTTTAGGAGTACTTATAGGTCAATTTAATGTGTATTATATCATTAACGTAGCCTTACCTGTTTTAATGTTTATTTATCCAATAACTATTGTACTAATAATTTTGAATGTTTTGCCTGAGAAATGGGCTTCAAATTTAGTTTTTAGAGGGGTGGTTTTAGCAACCTTTATTTTTAGTATCCCCGACTTTTTAAAATTTCTTATTGCTGAAGAAAACCTGTTTCCGTTAAAAGAAATGATTCCATTATCACAATATAGTTTGGGATGGGTATTACCAGCTGTAGTTGTTTTTTTATTATTGAACCTTGTTAGTTTTGGAAATAAAAAAACCGATACAATTAATAGTTAACGGTATCGGTTATTATAAAAATTTAATTTTTAAGAATTCATGATAGCTTCAATTTCTTCCGCTTCAATCGGTATGTTTCTCATTAAATTAAATGGCTCTCCATTTTTTTGTATTACAACATCGTCCTCCAACCGTATCCCGAAGCCTTCATCAGGAATATAAATTCCAGGCTCCACAGTAAAAACCATATTCGCTTTCATCGGCTCCCAAAGCAATCCATAATCGTGAGTGTCTAATCCCATATGGTGAGAAGTACCGTGCATAAAATATTTTTTATAAGCTGGCCAATTTGGATCTTCATTTTGTACATCTACTTTATCAATTAATCCTAATCCTAATAATTCAGAGGTCATTAATTTACCAACTTCTATATGATAATCTGCCCAATCAGCTCCAGGAACTAGTAATTTTGTAGCTTCTTTTTTTACTCGATTTACAGCATCATAAACATTGCGTTGTCGCTTGGTGTATTTTCCGTTTACTGGAATGGTTCGAGTCATATCACTACTATAATTAGCGTATTCTGCTCCTACGTCTAATAAAATTAAATCACCATCATTACAAGATTGATTATTCTCAATATAATGAAGAACATTGGCATTATTACCACTGGCGATGATTGGTGTGTATGCAAAACCTTTTGAACGATTTCTTAAAAATTCGTGCATAAATTCTGCTTCAATTTCATATTCCTTAACTCCTGGTTTTACGAAATTTAAAACTCGCCGCATTCCTTTTTCAGTAATATCACATGCTTTTTGTAACAAGTCTAATTCAATGGGATCCTTTATGGATCGAAGTCTTTGCAAAATAGGATTGCTTTTTGCAACACTATGCGCTGGATATTTATTTAAGAGTTTTTTAGTAAAACGTGCTTCTCTTGTTTCGGTTTCAATAGTAGCTCTATAATGTTCGTTTGTATTGATATGAACCGTATCGCACTGTGCCATTAATTCTGCCATTACTTTTTCCATTTCATGAATCCAATAAACAGTTTTAATTCCACTAACTTCTAACGCTCGTTCTTTGGTAAGTTTTTCGCCTTCCCAAACAGCAATGTGGTCGTTCGTTTCTTTTAAAAATAATAATTCACGATTTTTTTTATTAGTTGCGTCTGGAAACATTACTAAGACGCTTTCTTCTTGGTCAACTCCACTTAAATAGTAAATATCCCTATGTTGCTGAAAAGGCATCGTACTGTCTGAACTAATTGGATATATATCATTGCTATTAAAAACAGCAATACTATTTGGCTTCATTTTAGCCATAAAATTTGTTCTATTTTTAATAAACAATGCCGAATCAATTTGGTGATATTTCATTCTTTTAAATTATTTTAATTTTTCAAATTTAATTAAAGACTTTTGAATATCGAACGAGCCGCTCTTTTTTTTATAAGAATAATTGAACGTAAATCTAGAATCATTCTAAATAAATGGGAAAATAGTTTTTGTAGCTTGGTCAGAAAATGATTCAGTTGTACATTTGTATCAGAATAAATTAATAAAAAAATGAGTGGAATTTTAAGTTCTTCAATAGGCAGAAAATTTGCTATGGCGATATCTGCTTTCTTTCTAATAGTTTTTCTATTGCAGCATTTTGTAATAAATATACTTTCTGTATTTAATCCAACTGTATTTAATCAAGTTTCACACTTTATGGGTACTTTTTGGTTAGTACAATATATCTTGCAGCCAATACTAATATTAGGGGTCATATTTCACTTTGTAATGGGCTTTGTTTTGGAAATTAAAAATAATAAATCTCGAGAAATTAAATATGTCAAGAATTACGGAAACGCTAATTCTTCTTGGATGAGTAGAAATATGATTTGGAGTGGATTAGTAATTTTATCATTTATGATATTACATTTTATAGATTTTTGGATTCCAGAAATTAATACAAAATATATTGTAGGAGACATGAGTGGGATGCACAATGGAGAATTTAGGTACTATACTGAATTGGTTGAGAAATTTCACAATCCACTAAGAGTTGGAGCTTATTGCTTAGCTTTTGTGTTTTTAGCATTGCACTTATTACACGGTTTTAATTCAGCATTTCAATCGATTGGAGCTAATAATAAATATACAAAAGGCATAAATAGTTTTTCAAAATTATACGCCATAGGAATTCCTCTAGGGTTTATTTTTATTGCATTATTTCATCATCTAAAACAAACTTTATAAGATGGCGCTAGATTCAAAAATACCTCAAGGACCCTTAGCCGATAAGTGGACAAAACATAAAAACGATATTAACCTCGTAAATCCAGCAAATAAACGTCTTATAGATGTCATTATAGTTGGAACAGGATTAGCAGGTGGTTCTGCAGCGGCAACTTTAGCTGAACTAGGTTATAATGTAAAAGCATTTTGTTTTCAAGATTCACCACGTAGAGCACATTCAATTGCAGCTCAAGGTGGTATAAATGCAGCAAAAAATTATCAAGGAGATGGAGATTCTACTTACAGACTGTTCTACGACACTGTAAAAGGAGGAGATTATCGATCTCGTGAAGCTAATGTATATCGTTTAGCTGAGGTGTCTTCAAATATTATAGACCAATGCGTTGCTCAAGGGGTACCCTTTGCACGTGATTATGGAGGATTACTTGATAATCGTTCCTTTGGTGGAGTATTAGTTTCAAGAACGTTTTATGCCAAAGGCCAGACTGGACAACAATTATTATTAGGAGCTTATTCTGCAATGAATCGTCAGATTGGACGTGGAAAAATTAAAATGTACAACAGACATGAAATGTTAGATGTTGTGATTGTTGATGGAAAAGCTAGAGGGATTATAGCACGAAATTTAGTTACAGGAGAGATTGAAAGACATTCTGCTCATGCTGTCGTTTTGGGAACCGGAGGTTATGGGAATGTATTTTTCTTATCTACTAATGCTATGGGGTCTAACGTAACTGCTGCATGGAAAGCTCACAAACGTGGAGCTTATTTTGCAAATCCTTGTTATACACAAATTCATCCAACCTGTATTCCTGTTTCTGGAGATCACCAGTCTAAACTAACATTGATGTCGGAATCATTGCGTAATGATGGCCGTATATGGGTTCCTAAACATAAAAAAGATGTAGAGGCTATTAGATCTGGAAATTTAAAGCCAACCCAACTTGCCGAAGAAGATAGGGATTACTACTTGGAGAGGAGGTATCCAGCCTTTGGTAATTTAGTGCCACGTGACGTTGCCTCTAGAGCAGCTAAAGAACGTTGCGATGAAGGGTATGGCGTAAATGCTACTGGTGAAGCGGTTTACTTAGATTTTGCTGCAGCAATTTTACGTTATGGAAAAGAACAAGCTCACGTAAAAGGACTTAACGAAGACGATGAAACTTTGATTAATAAACTTGGAAAAGATGTTGTTAAGGCCAAATATGGGAACTTATTTCAGATGTATGAAAAAATAGCTGATGAGAATCCATATGAGACTCCAATGATGATTTATCCCGCTGTACATTATACGATGGGTGGAGTTTGGGTTGATTACAACTTACAAACTACAATTCCCGGATTATATGCTATTGGAGAGGCAAACTTTTCTGATCATGGAGCAAATAGGCTAGGTGCTTCTGCTCTAATGCAAGGCTTAGCAGACGGTTATTTTGTGTTACCATATACCATTGGAGATTATTTGTCGCATGATATTCGAACAGGGACTATTTCAACCGACTTACCAGAATTTGAAGAAGCGGAGAAAAAAGTTACAGAAAGTATAGCACACTTTATAAATAATAAAGGGTCTAAATCTGTTGATTATTTCCACAGACGTTTGGGTAAGATTATGTGGGATAAATGTGGAATGTCCCGTAACGAAAAAGATTTAAAAGTTGCAATTGAAGAAATTTCTGCTTTGCGTAAAGAGTTTTATAAAGAAGTTCTAGTTCCAGGAACTGCAGATGAGTTTAATGAACAATTAGCAAAAGCAGGGCGAGTAGCAGATTTCTTAGAATTAGGAGAATTATTTGCCAAAGATGCTTTATTAAGAGAAGAATCAGCGGGTGGTCATTTTAGAGAAGAGTATCAAACGCCAGAAGGAGAAGCTATGCGTCGAAAAGAATTTCAATTTGTATCTGCTTGGGAATATAAAGGAGAGCCAAAGGATGCTGTATTACATGAAGAAGTATTGGAATACAATAATATAGAGGTAAAAGAAAGATCATATAAATAATAAGGTTAGATGAATTTAACGTTAAAAATTTGGCGTCAGAAAAACGCAAACGACAAAGGAAAGATGGTAGATTATCAAGTCTCTGATATATCTCCAGACATGTCTTTTCTTGAAATGTTAGATGTATTAAATAACGAATTAATTGAAAAAGGAGATTCTCCAGTTGCTTTTGATCATGACTGTAGAGAAGGGATATGTGGCATGTGTTCTCTATATATCAATGGAGAAGCTCATGGCCCTGGCAGGAAAATAACGACCTGTCAGCTTCATATGCGTATGTTTAAGGATGATGACACTATTTATATAGAGCCATTTAGAGCAAAAGCATTTCCTGTAATAAAAGACCTTGTAATTGATAGAAGCGCTTTCGATAGAGTACAATATGCAGGAGGTTTTATTTCTGTAAATACTTCAGGAAATACACAAGACGCAAATTCAATTCCAATTTCTAAACATGCTGCAGATGAAGCCATGGATGCTGCAACTTGTATCGGTTGCGGAGCCTGTGTAGCTACATGTAAAAATTCCTCAGCAATGTTGTTTGTTGGCGCAAAAGTTTCGCAATATGCATTATTACCTCAAGGTAAAGTTGAAGCAACAGATCGAGTACTGAATATGATACACCAAATGGATGCCGAAGGTTTTGGGAACTGTACAAATACTGGAGCTTGTGAAATAGAATGCCCCAAAGGAATTTCTTTAGAGAATATTGCTCGAATGAATAGGGAATATTTAAAAGCGAGTTTGAAAGGATAGGTTTATTTCGTTTTTAAACGCGAACTATTTTTTTACACAGATCTTACTCCAATTAGGTAGCTATAATTGATGATTTTTTGCAAATTATAAAAAAGCTAATTTATTTTTGTTTATTACAACAGTAAAATTACTTTTATGCAATGATTTCAAAACTACCTAATGTAACTACTTCCATTTTTACTGTTATGAGTAAAATGGCTTCCGATTATAACGCATTAAATCTCTCACAAGGTTTTCCAAATTTTAAAAGTGATTCCTATTTAATTGAGCTTGTTAATAAAGCGATGGCGGAAGGTTATAATCAATATGCGCCAATGTCTGGATATTTAGAATTAAGAGAAACAATTTGCAATAAGACAAAATTGTTACACTCAAAAAAATACAACTCTGATACTGAAATAACAATAACAGCAGGCGCTACTCAAGCCATTTTTACAGCAATTGCAACGGTTATAAATAAAGATGATGAAGCCATTATTTTTACTCCAGCATACGATTGTTATAGTCCTGCAATTGAGTTATTTGGAGGAATAACAATTCCGGTTCAATTAAAGGCACCTTTTTATAAACCCAATTGGGAAGAAGTAGAAGATAAAATTACTCATAAAACAAAACTTATCATTGTAAATACTCCACACAATCCTAGTGGTATAGTTTTTTCGGAAGACGATATGCTTTACTTACAATTTCTAGCAGGAAAATACAATTTAATAGTTATTAGCGATGAGGTTTATGAACATATTATTTTCGATGGCCTTATTCATTATAGTGCAGCAAAATTTTCAGAGTTAGCTTCAAGGAGCTTTATTATTGGATCGTTTGGAAAAACGTTTCATAATACCGGATGGAAAATAGGTTATTGTTTAGCTCCAGAAAACCTGATGAATGAATTTAAAAAAATTCATCAGTACAATGTATTTAGTGTTAATACTCCCATACAAAAAGCCCTGGCTGAATATTTAGAGACAGCAGCGCATTATTTAAGCCTTTCTAGTTTTTACCAACAGAAAAGAGATGTTTTTTTAGAATTAATAAAAGATTCGAAGTTTAAAATTATTCCTTCAAAAGGCACGTATTTTCAAATGTTAGATTTTTCTGATATTTCAAATGAAAGTGACTTTGTTTTTGCTAAAAGATTAACAAAGGATTATAAAATAGCCACCATACCAACTTCGGGTTTTAATGAAAATCAAGAAGATTTTAAACAAATTAGAGTTTGTTTTGCAAAAACTGAAGAAACATTAATCTCAGCAGCAAAAATTATTAATACCATATAATTATCGTTCTTTTAAATGAACTAATTTCATCAATTATATACTGAGCTCGTCGATTGAAACTATAAAATAACAATAATTTTAGACCCATGAAAGAAGTATTAAAAATTTCTATTATTCAATCAGATTTATTTTGGGAAAACCCAGCTGCAAATCGTTTGATGTTTTCTGAAAAAATCAGCCAAATTTCAGAACAAACAGATCTTATTATTCTTCCTGAAATGTTTACAACAGGTTTCACAATGAATGCTTTGCAACTTGCTGAATTAGAAAATGGGAAAACACTTATTTGGATGAAAAATCAGGCTCTGAAAATGAATTGTGCAATTACGGGAAGTGTAATAATATCTAAAAATAATTTTTTTTACAACAGATTGTTTTTTGTTTTCCCTACTGGAGATTATAAAATATATGATAAACGACATACCTTTACTTTGGCAGGAGAACATCATACGTTTGCTTCAGGCAATCAACGATTGATTGTGGATTTATTGGGATGGAAAATTTG
>CAJXVL010000027.1 GCA_913061205.1 uncultured Flavobacteriaceae bacterium
GGGTTAAATATTTTTTCAGATAGCATCCACTTAAATATTCAAAACCCTGCATCAGCTGCAAATTTAAGGTTAGTAAATTTCACTTCTGGAGGTAGTTATAAATATGTTAAACAGGAAAACGAAACAGCTTCACAATATGCGTCAGCAACTACGTTAGATTATTTAGCAATGGGAATTCCTATGGGTAAATTTGGCGCAATTTTTGGTATTTTGCCTTACACAGCTGTAGGGTATAAATTAGAATCTATTACCGATACTACAAATACACATGATTTAATTTAGTCTAATTAGAACAATCAAAAGATTAACAGGATACTTATTATAGCATTAAAGAAAAGTATTTAGGAAAACATTCTGTTAATTATATAAAATAAAACCTTCTCTTTGGCTTAGTGGTTTAGGAATTCATTTAATTTGCAAAAAATTTAACTTGTGAATTACTTATCTGTTGAAAACATTTCAAAATCTTACGGAGAGCGTATTTTATTTAAAAACATCTCTTTTGGCATCAACGAAGGACAAAAAATAGGTTTTGTTGCTAAAAACGGAACTGGTAAAACTTCCATTTTAAATATAATTGCCGGTGATGACATCCCAGATACCGGTAATGTAGTTTCTCGTAAAAATATAAAAATTTCTTACCTATCTCAAGATCCTAAATTAGATCCAAATTGCACCATTGAGGAAATCATTCAAACTTCTGATAATTTCATCATTAAAATTATTGCAGATTATGAAAAAGCATTACTTCATCCAGAGGATGCAGAAGCCTATCAAAAAGCTTTTGATGCTATGGAAGCAAATCAGGCTTGGGATTATGAAACCGTTTATAAACAAGTATTATCCAAATTAAAATTAGACGATCTAGACCAAAAAGTAGCTGCTATGAGTGGAGGTCAAAAAAAACGTTTGGCATTGGCTAATGCATTATTAGCACAACCACAACTCTTAATTTTAGATGAACCAACCAATCATTTAGATTTAGAAATGATCGAATGGTTGGAAGATTTCTTCGCAAAAAGTAACATCACCTTGTTTATGGTTACACATGATCGTTTTTTCTTAGAGCGTGTCTGTAATGAAATTGTAGAGTTGGATGAAGGAGTGATGCATGGATACAAAGGTAATTACAGTTATTACCTAGAGAAAAGAGATGCGCGTATCGAGAATTTTGTTTCTGAAACTTCCAAAGCAAAACAACTTTATAAAAAAGAATTGGATTGGATGCGAAGACAACCCAAAGCACGAACTACGAAAAGCAAATCCAGAATTGATGATTTTCAAGATATAAAAAACAGAGCGAATCAACGTAGAAATGATCATGAAGTACAGCTAGAGCTAAACATGGAAAGATTGGGTACCAAGGTGGTCGAATTACATTCCATTTCAAAATCGTTTGGATCTAAAAATATATTGGAAAAGTTTGAATATAATTTTCAAAAAGGAGAACGAATAGGAATCATTGGTAAAAACGGAACTGGAAAATCTACATTCTTAAATATGATTACGGGCAGTATTGCTCCAGATGCCGGAAAAGTGGTGATTGGTGATACTGTTAAGTTTGGTTATTATACCCAAGATGGCATACACATAAAAGAGAATCAAAAAGTCATTGAAGTGGTTCGAGAATTTGGTGATTTTATTCCTTTAAAAAAAGGGAAGCAAATTTCGGCTCAACAATTATTAGAACGTTTTTTATTCGATCGTAAAAAGCAATATGACTTTGTAGAAAAATTAAGTGGTGGTGAACGTAAACGTTTGTACCTCTGCACCGTTTTAATTAGAAATCCTAATTTTTTAATATTAGATGAACCCACCAACGATTTAGATATTGTTACTTTAAATGTTTTAGAAAATTTTTTATTAGATTTTCCAGGTTGTTTAATGGTGGTTTCGCATGACCGTTATTTCATGGATAAAATTGTCGATCATTTATTTATTTTTAGAGGCAATAGTGTGGTTGAGGATTTTCCGGGTAATTATTCCGATTTTAGAACTTATGAAGACAGTAAACCTTCAGAAAGTAAAACAATATCGAACAACACTGGTGCTAATAAAGACAATTGGAAAGCACAAGAAACTAAATCTAAGTTAAGTTATAACGAACAAAAAGAACATGCAAAATTAGAACGCGAAGTAGCTAAATTAGAACGTGAAAAGGAAACTTTAGAAAGTAAATTTGCAACAGAAGCTTGGGATCCAGAAGAAATACAAAAACAATCTATCATTTTACAAAAACTCATAAAAAATCTTGAAAAAAAGACCGAACGATGGTTTTTACTTTCAGATAAAATGGAAAGTTAGCAACAGCCATCTACAAATTTTAATTTGTATTTTGTTTATTATTTTTGTTGATTGACACCACACCAATTTAATATGATTTTCAAAACAGCATTAATAACAGGAGGAGCTTCAGGATTGGGATATGAATTTGCAACACTTCTAGCAAAGGATTCATATCATTTAATTTTAATTGATATCGATTCAAAAAAATTAAAGGAAACTAAAAAAGAGTTAGAAGACAAGAACGATACTCAAGTGACTACAATAACGAAGGACATGAGTACTCATAATTGTGCTTCTGAATTATTTGAAGAGATTAAAGAAACCCCTATTGATGTTTTAATAAATAATGCTGGTTTTGGTTTGTATGGTCATTTTCATAATACCGATTGGGAACGAGAAGCCTCCATGCTTAATTTACATATTATTTCTACTACACATTTAACCAAATTAATATTAAAAGGAATGGTTGAAAGAGGTCAAGGAAAAATATTAAACATGTCCTCATTAGCTGCTTTCCAACCTGGACCCTTAATGTCTATTTACTATGCTTCTAAAGCATATATTTTGTCTTTTTCTGAAGCGATAGCAAATGAATTAAAAGGAACTGGTGTAACCGTGACTGTCCTTTGCCCAGGACAGACAAAAACATCTTTTCAGGAAGTGGTCTCTCAAGAAACTTCTAAAAACAAAATAGGATTTAACATGGCTTCACCAGATGAAGTTGCAAAATATGGTTATAAAGCTATGTTAAATGGAGAATCAGTTGTGGTTCCGGGAAATTTCAATAAATTCCTTTCTTTTTTACCTCGAATAATGCCTAGAAATATTATAGCTGCTATTGTAAGAAAAATACAAGAAAAAAATAGAGCGGATTAAGTAGTTACATCGGTTTAATAATAGCTATAAAGGATTTGAAAAACTAATTTATAGTACTTCCTTATAAGATGGAGGTAGAATATAAAACCAATAAGAATTTAAAGTTCTAATCTAATACTTTCTGTATATTCTTTAAAAGAATTTAAATTATTATGTCCACCCATAGGAATGGTAATTAATTCTTTTTTATCAGTATTGAAACTATCATATAATTTTTTTCCTTGATCATAAGGTATCACTTTATCATAGGTGCCATGATAAAAGATAACAGGACAATTAATGTCATCCATAAATTGATAGGTTGGAAATTTATAATCCAATAAGTAGCGTATAGGCAGAAATGAAAATCTAGACTTAGCAATGGCTAACATGCTATAAAAAGGAGCTTCTAAAATTAATTTGTTGGGTTCGTGTTTAGCAGCGACATAAGCAGCAAAAGTGGTTCCTATACTCCTACCATAAACTATTATTTTAGATTCAGAATAATTTTGTTGTGCAAATTCATACCACAATTCTGCATCCTCATATAAAAATTCCATCGACTTCTCACCCTTACTTTTTCCGTAACCTCTATAATCCATAATAAGTACGTCGTAATCTAAGTCTATAAAAAGATCAGCTATTTGCCCCCAATCTTGTAGATTTCCAGCATTGCCATGAAAATATAAAACAACACCTTTTGAATTTTCTTTTTTAAAATAAAGTCCATTTAAGTGAGCTCCATCTGAAGATTTCAAGTTTATTTCATCAAATGAACTTTTCATTTCAAAGACATGTTCTTGAGAAAGAACAGAGGGCATGAAAATTAAGTTTTCTTGGAAAAAATAAATAACACCACACAACAATCCGTAAATATTTAGAAGTATAAATACTAAAATAAATAACTTCTTTTTTAAATTCATTTTATCTGTTTGAAGTTTTATTCTTTTGTTCAATCCATTTACCCATGTACTTTGTTGCATGTACCGACTGATGCTGTAGAATTTGACCCATAAAATTCTGCTTTCTATGTTCTTCTAAATTATCTTGTAGCTGTATTAATTGATTTATAAATTTTTCTGAATACAAATTATAATTAAAGCGCTGATTAAGAATGAGCATCCCATTCTGCTGGGCAGCCAACCAATTTTCTTTATTGTTATATAGTGCTATGGAAGCATTTACGATGCCTTCTGCGTCATCTGCTATGGCTCCTGAAAAAGAAAAATCTCCTGATATACCCTCTGATCCAATACTAGTGGTTACAGCTGGCGTTCCATTTTTCATAGCATCTATAAACTTACCTTTTAAGCCAGCTCCAAAACGCAAGGGGGCTAAACAAACTCTAGCGTTTTTAATAACTTCAGAAACATTTGCTATCCAGCCCTTAATTAAAAAGCCTTCTTTTTTTGAATGTAATTCTAAAATCTGTTGGGGAGCGTAAGCACCATAAATATGTAGTTCAGCTTTTGGAAGTTCTTTCTTTATTTCTGGCCAAATCTCTTTTTTTAAAAATAAAATAGAATCTAAGTTGGGTGCATGTAAAAGATTTCCAATGGTTATAAAATGATTTCTATTTTCAAATAATGGAAATTTATTAAATTCAGCTTCCGCTATTTCATTTACTAAAAAGGGAAGATAGCATAATAAGGACGTATCAATATGAAAGGTATTTTGAAGTAATTTCATTTCAAATTCCGAAATAATTAAAGATAAATCGCATCGATAGATACTCGCAATTTCTCTTTTGGCAGTTTCTGAAAACAAATTTACATCGCTTATAGACAGTTTCTTTTTTAATACCTCTTGTCTTGCTTTTCTTAAAAAATGCAAATCTTCTGTATCCAATAATCGCATGGCACCAGGGCAATTTTCAGCTACCTTCCATCCAAATTGCTCCTCGGTAATAAATCGATCAAAAAGAACTACAGAGGGATTTAATTCTTTTATAAAATTGTCAAAACTAGCATTGTTTAGCACTATCGATTTAACTTCAACAGAAGTGCATTTAAAAGTTTCTGATTTATTGGTAATGGAGGCTGTACTTGAAAAAACAATTTTATATTTTTCTTTTTCAAATAATGAAATTAATTGCATCATCCTAGTGCCAGCAGCAGTTGTTTTCGGCTCTGGAAATATATGCCCTATAATTAAAAGTGTTTTCAAATTATAAATCAGATGCTAATACAGTAACTATTTTAATGGTCGGTTTTTTATCTTCTAATGAAGTCCAAGCAACGTATAATCTATCTCCAACCAATTCCAATTGCGGAAAGCCAGAAGAACGTTCACTTCTAGTTTTAGTGATGGTAATTGGTATGTTTTTTTCTCCGTTTGAAGATACTTTTAAAATTTGAATAAGCGTATCAATTCCATCTGGCTCCATCCAACTAACCACGGCATTATTTTGATCTATCATCACTATATCTACTCTTCCAATTGCATTACCGTTATCAACGCGATATTGCAGTCCAAATGTCTCCCCTTGATTCTCAGAAAAAGAAACTTGTATTCTTGGATTATCGTTTTCTGCAGTAAACCAAGCTAAAGCAACTGCGTCATTAAACGAATCTATAGCGGGACCATTTACAGGGCATCCAGGTATTTCCCAATGATCTTGATAAACGTTTTTAGGGGCCGTCCAATTACCATTTACAAATCGAACTATAGAAATATCTCTTATTTCAGTATCCGATCGATCTCTATAAGCTACTATGGGTCCATTTGATGTCATTGTTGCAGCAGTATTACAACATTCACAAGTTTTATCATCTAATAAAATATCGTTTGAAATTTCTCCTTCTGCATCTATAAATGCTGCCCTAAGTGTCATTTGCTCATTTTCTTTTGGAACACCGACCAACGTTCTTCCATCTAACCAGGTAACAAAAAAGGAATCATTATTGTAAGGCAACATAGAAACAAATCCATGTTCGCTTTTTATACCATCTTGATTTAATAAAATATTATTTTTCCAAGTATTTTTTTGTTTTGAATACAATTGTAAATGTATATCATAGGTATAGGTCCCTTCTGCTGATTTTTTTAGAATATTTGTTAAAATACTTCCATTATTATCTGCGATAGCAGGAAAATCTGCCCAATTAACAAACCAATCTGATCCTGAAATTATTTCAGTTGGTGCAGTCCAATTAATACCGTTGAATTTAGAATATTTTAAGCTGGCTATACTATCCTTATTTTGAATCCAGGACATTAGCAAGTCTTCACCATTGCTAAAGAGTCTGGGCAAAGAACTGTTTATTAAAGATGGGTTTTTAATTTCAATAATAGCAGTATGTCTATTATTAACAAGGACTGCAGGTTCACTTTTTGATGTTTCTGTTTTACAAGAAACCAATAGCGAAATCATAATGGAAATGAAAGCTAGGTATCTTAGCATATAAGAATATTAGGTATTAAAAATAGAATTCTATTTTTCTACTATTACTTCTGCGTATAAGTCAAAATCTTCTGCAGCCGTTATTTTTACGGTAGAAAAATCACCAGTACGAATATAGTCTTTTTCTGCATTAATTAGCACTTCATTATCAACATCAGGACTATCGAATTGAGTTCTTCCAACAAAATAACTTCCTTCTTTCCGATCAATAACGACTTTAAACTCTTTCCCGATTTTTTCTTGATTTAATTCCCAAGAAATTTGAGATTGGATCTCCATAATATCATTAGCTCTCTGCATTTTTACATCTTCAGGAACATCATCTTCCAATAAGTAAGCTGTGGTGTTTTCTTCATGAGAATAGGTAAAACATCCTAAACGGTCAAAGCGCATATCGGTTACCCATTGTTTTAACTCTTGAAAGTTTTCTTCAGTTTCGCCAGGATAGCCTACAATTAAAGTGGTTCTAATAGCCATACCAGGTACTCTTTCTCTAAAATCTTTTAATAAACGATTTATTTTTTCTTTTCCAAAACCGCGTTTCATCGACTTTAAAACTGAATCTGAAATATGCTGCAATGGAATATCTATATAATTACACACTTTAGGTTCATTTCTCATCACCTCTAAAACATCTAGAGGGAATCCAGTAGGAAATGCATAATGCAAACGAATCCACTCGATACCTTCTACCTTAATAAGTTCTTTTAGTAATTCAGCAAGGTTTCTTTTTTTATAAATATCCAGACCGTAATAGGTGAGATCTTGTGCAATTAGAATTAATTCTTTAACTCCATTTCCAGCTAATTTTTTAGCCTCTATCACCAAATTTTCGATGGGAGTACTTTTATGTTTTCCTCTCATTATTGGAATCGCACAAAAAGAACAAGGTCGATCGCAACCTTCTGCAATTTTTAAATAAGCATAATTTTTTGGAGTTGTTGTTAATCGTTCTCCAATTAATTCATGTTTATAATCAGCTTCTAATGCTTTTAGTAATCCTGGTAACTCTGTAGTACCAAAATATTGATCTACACTTGGAATTTCTTTTTGAAGATCTGGTTTATATCTTTCCGATAAACAGCCCGTAACAAAAACTTTATCAACGGTACCTTCTTCTTTTTTCTGAACATACTCCAATATAGTATTTATACTCTCTTCTTTTGCATTCGCAATAAAACCACAAGTATTAATTACTACTATGTTCCCTTCTTCTTCGTGTACAACTTCTTTGTGATTGGCTTTTAATTGGCCCATTAACACTTCGCTATCGTAGACATTTTTAGAACATCCTAGCGTAATTACGTTAATTTTATTTTTTTTTAGAGTTTTGGTACGCATAGCTATTTCCTGCGAAGGCAGGTGTTTTTTTTATAATTTTATTTTTTCCTCAAAGCCTTAAACTTTGTTAATAGGGATCCGAATTAGCTTATTAGATTCCTGCATAAACAGCAATTTTTTATTTAAAAAAAGAGTCTACAAATTCAATTTTATTAAAAACTTGAAGGTCGTCAATACCTTCGCCTACACCAATATATTTTACTGGGATTTTAAATTGATCACTTATTCCAATAACTACACCACCTTTAGCGGTTCCATCTAATTTAGTTACTGCTAATGAAGTAACTTCAGTAGCAGCTGTAAACTGTTTAACTTGTTCAAAAGCATTCTGCCCAGTTGAACCATCCAAAACTAATAATACATCATTAGGAGTATTGGGTATCACTTTCTGCATGACTCTTTTCACCTTTGTTAATTCATTCATTAAATTAACTTTATTATGAAGTCTACCAGCAGTATCTATTATAACGACGTCAGCATTTTGTGTAACTGCACTTTCTAAAGTATCAAAAGCAACACTAGCAGGATCAGACCCCATACTTTGCTTTATTAATGGAATATCAGTACGATCTGCCCATACTTGTAATTGATCAATAGCAGCTGCACGAAATGTATCTGCTGCACCCAACACTACTTTTTTACCTGCTTTTTTAAATTGATTTGCCAATTTACCTATCGTAGTGGTTTTTCCAACACCATTTACTCCTACCACCATAATTACATAAGGTGTATCTTGTAAAGGAATATCAAAATCAGTCGCATTTCCAGAATTAGTTTCACTTAACAATCCAGCAATTTCTTCTCTTAAAATTTTATTAAGCGCATCGGTACCTAAATATTTATCTTTTAAAACTCTTGCTTCTATGCGGTCAATTATTTTTAGTGTTGTTTCTACACCAACATCACTAGACACTAAAACCTCTTCAAGATTATCTAAAACATCATCATCAACTTTACTTTTCCCAGCAACTGCTTTGCTAAGTTTATCAAAAAATGAAGACTTTGTTTTTTCAAGCCCTTTATCTAAGGTCTCTTTTTTTTCCTTTGAAAATATTTTTTTAAAAAAACTCATAATTAGTTTTTTAGAATATTGAAATTATTCACAAATATACGTTTTAGCTATCTTAGAAAATAGAAAAAATAGAAAAGCCACTTTTGAAAAAAAAAGTGGCTTTTAATATATTTTAAATAATGATTTACTTTTTGTTTAACCAATCGTTTACCTGATCTGGAGCCATGATAGACTCAACAAAAGTATATGCACCGGATTTTTCCGATTTTACCATCTTAATTGCTTTAGCTAAACGCTTAGAACCTGTCTGTAATGATGCTATTGATTTTTTTGCCATGTCTTAATTATTTTATCTCCTTATGAACCGTCATCTTTTTAAGAATTGAGTTAAATTTTTTAATCTCCATACGATCTGGAGTGTTCTTTTTATTTTTTGTAGTGATGTAACGTGAAGTTCCTGGCTTACCAGAATTCTTATGTTCTGTACACTCTAAAATTACCTGTACTCTATTTCCTTTTTTAGCCATTATACTAGACTTTAATTATTGTTATGCGATTATTTATCAAGAAAGCCTTTTTGACGCGCTTCTTTTACAACTGCAGTAATTCCTTTTTTGTTGATTGTTTTTAAAGCTGAAGCAGCTACTTTGATAGTAATCCACTTATCCTCTTCAGGTAAATAAAAACGTTTTTTAAGAAGATTTACATTAAATCTTCTTCTGGTTTTATTCATCGCATGAGAAACATTATTCCCAAACATTGCTTTTTTTCCAGTAAGTTCACAAACTCTTGACATCTTAAAATCTTTTAGTTATTTTAAACAGGGTGCAAATTTAATGAAATTTATTGTTAACCACAACAAAAGAAAATTAGTTTTTTAATATTTCTTTTTGAAGTAATTCTAAAGCCTTAAAGGTCGCTCTACCAATTACCTTTTCTCGGGGCTGACCAAAGTCAAATTTTTCTGTAAAAACTCCTGCGGCACTTGCTATAGAAATGTAAACCGTTCCTAATTCATCATCAGCATCACCCTTTGTTGGTCCTGCATTTCCAGTTGTTGAAATTGCATAATCTGTATCGAATACTTTATTTGATTGTATGGCCATTGCTTCTGCAACTTCACTACTAACAACAGAGTATTTGTTTATCAATTTTTCATCTACTCCTAAAACAGAAGATTTTATATGGGTGGCATATGTAACCATACCTCCTTTAAAAAAAGCAGAAACACCAGACTCAGCAGTAATCATTTCTGTAATTTTACCACCTGTACAACTTTCAACAATACTTAAGCTTAATCCTTTTTTTATGAATAATTTCGATATTTGTTGTACCAAGGATGTTTCATCTTCGTATCCAATAGCAATATCCTTAAGTAGAATTTGTAATTTATCCATTTGATTATCAACTGCAGTTCTCACATTTTTTTCTATTTCCCCTTTCGAAGAAAGTCTTAAACGGACTCTACCTAAAGAAGGTAAATAAGCAAGTTTTATGCTTTCTGGCAACTCATCTGCCCAAACACAGATTATTTTCACAATTTCACTCTCTCCCATTCCAACAGTTAGAAGTGTTTTATGATAAATAAATGGACAATTAAATTTTTTTACTATTTTAGGTAAAACTGATTCCTTTATCAAGTTTTTCATTTCATAAGGAACGCCAGGTAATGAAATAAAAACAGTGTTTTCCTTTTCCATCCACATCCCTGGTGCAGTTCCAAAATTATTGTGCAGCACCATGGCTTTTGAAGGAACTAATGCTTGATGTAAACTTGCTGGTAAAGGATTGGTGGTGAATTTTTTATAAATCTCTTTTACATGCTTTAGCACCGCTTTATCTTCAATTAAATGATCATCGAAAAACTCACAAAAAGTTTCCTTTGTAATATCATCTTTGGTAGGCCCTAAACCACCTGTAACGATAACGATGTCTACTTTCTTTTCAGCTTTAGAAAATGCTTCTAAAATATGTGAATGCTCGTCTTGAATGGAAGTAATTTGATAAACTTGAACTCCAATTTTATTGAGTTCTTTCGAAATAAAAACCGAATTAGTGTCAACAATCTGACCGATTAAAATTTCATCACCTATTGTAATAATTTCAGCTAACATCTATAATTTAAAATCTTGTTTTAACTCAATAAAAACTCTTTCTACAGTAGTAACAACATTTTTTAAATGAGTTTCTATGGTAGATTTATTTTTAAGGCTTTTGGTCCAAGATTCTATAGAGGTAATTTCCTTTCCTAAATTAAGGCCAAACATTTCTAGATTTGGCTTCATTTTATGAGCAAACTGGTACGCTAATTCTCTATTATTATTTCCAATTGCTTCCTGCATCGCCTTAAGATCTGGCGGTATTTCTTCTAAAAAGGTTTTTGCAATAATGAGCATGAAATCTTTATCATCACCAGCAATTTCGCTTAAACTTTTTGTTGAATATTTTTTAACCATCATTTTACTTTTATAGAGAATATTTCTTTTTCTTCAATAAAACCTTTTAAGATATCATTGGGATTTACTTTTGCAACTCCAGAAGGCGTGCCCGTAAATATAATGTCTCCAATCTTTAAAGTAAAATATTTTGATATATATTCGATTAAAGTATCAATTTTCCACAACATTAATGAAGTATTTCCTTTTTGTTGCACCTTATCGTTTTTTTCTAATCTAAAATTAATATCATCTACATTTTTAAAATCATTTTTTGCTAGAAATTTTCCAACAACTGCTGCACCATCAAATGCTTTTGCTTTTTCCCAAGGCAACCCTTTTTCTTTTAATTTAGATTGTAGATCTCTTGCAGTAAAATCTATACCTAAACCAATTTCATCATAATATTTATGAGCGAATTTCCGATCAATATGTTTTCCAATTCTATTGATCTTTACCAATATTTCTACCTCATGGTGAACTTCATTTGAAAATTCAGGAATAAAAAAAGGCTGTTTTTTTAAAAGAATAGAAGTATCTGGTTTTAAGAACAATACAGGATCTTTTGGAGCCTCATTATTTAGCTCTTTAATATGATCTACATAGTTTCTACCAACACATATTATTTTCATAAGCCTTTTTTTAAAATTTGTACATATGCTATTTACAAAATAATTGAGTAAAAGAGTTTTAAAACGTTCGTATTATTTCGTATTAAATTTATTTTTCAACATATCTAGGCTATCACCGGTTATTGGACCCGCGTCTTTATTCTTTATCCTGACCTTAAGGTCTCGCAACACCTTCTTAGTATATTTTGGGAAATCGGCATTTTGAATCCAACTAAAATAACCTGGTTCTGTTTTAAACAAATCTTCAATTACTTTGCCTTTGTGTTTTCCAAACGAAATTATTTCTTCACCTTCTTTATTATAGCCTATAAATCCTGCAAAATCCGCGAAATTTTGATGCGAGCTAAATTTAGATAAAAAAGAAATGTCATTTTCTAAATCATTATATTTATCTAATTGTGCCAATAAAACTTCATATGTTGCCAAGGTATCTGCTTCTGCACTGTGAGCATTCGTTAAGTCTTTATCACAATAAAATTTATAAGCCGCCGCTAGGGTTCTTTTTTCCATTTTATGAAAAATAGTCTGAACATCTACCGCTACATTTTGTTTAAGGTCAAAATCTATTTCTGCACGTAATAACTCTTCTGCTAATAAAGGTATATCAAACCTATTTGAATTAAAACCACCTAAATCACTATCCTTGATAAGTTCGTAAACTTTAGGAGCCAATTCATTAAAAGTAGGCTCATTAGCTACCATCTCATCCGAAATACCATGTATTGCTGTAGTAACCGCAGGTATCTTCATTTCGGGATTGACACGCCAAGTAAAACTTTCTTTATTTCCGTTTGGAAAAACTTTAAGAATAGAAATTTCTACAATTCTATCTTTCGATACATTGATTCCTGTAGTTTCTAAATCAAAAAAACAAATAGGCTTACTTAGTTTTAATTCCATGGTGAGGTTTTGAATAACAAAGATATTAAAATACTCCTCTGAAACTAACGTAAATTTATAAAGTAATTAATTCTGAAATAAAAACAAATTAGATTTCTCTGTTTACATCCCAAGCTTCTAAATAATCGGCAACTGCTTTTACAAACTGCCCACCTAATGCTCCATTAACTACTCTATGGTCATAGGAATGTGATAAGAACATTTTAAAACGTATTCCAATAAAGTCACCATCGGGAGTTTCAATCACTGCTGGCACTTTTCGGATAGCTCCTAGTGCTAAAATACCTACTTGTGGTTGATTAATTATAGGAGTTCCCATAATACTTCCAAAAGTACCCACATTGGTAACCGTATAAGTACCTCCTTGAATATCATCTGGTTTTAAACTTCCTCCTCTAGCACGTTTTGCTAAATCGTTAACTGCCTTGCTCATCCCTACCAAGTTTAATTGATCAGCATTTTTGATTACAGGAACAATTAAGTTTCCGTCTGGTAAAGCCGCAGCCATTCCTAAGTTGATATTTTTTCGTTTGATAATTTTATCACCATCAATCGAAATATTCAACATCGGATGGTCTTTTAATGCTTTTGCAACTGCTTCTAAAAAAATAGGTGTGAACGTTAGGTTTTCACCTTCGCGTTTTAAAAAGCCATCTTTTACTTTTTTACGCCAGTTCCAAATATTAGTGACATCTGCTTCTATAAAAGATTGCACATGAGCAGCAGTCTGAACACTTTCCACCATATGATGAGCAATTAATTTACCCATTCTTGACATTTCAATTATTTCATCTCCTCCGTTGACTGAAACAGAAACCGTCGAAGCAGCATGACTTTCCTTAACTGGAATTTCCTTAATGACTTGTTTAACTTCTGTTATTAAAGGTTGTGAACTTCGATTTTCTATAAATTGTAAAATATCGTTTTTAGTAACTCTTCCATCTTTTCCTGATCCAGAGATCGCATCTAATTCTTGTTGCGAAACCCCTTCTTCACCAGCAATATTTTTAACTAATGGAGAATAAAAACGGGTATCAGAACTTTGAACCTCAGCTGAAGTTACCTCAAGAACTGGAGCTTCTACTGCAGCAATTACTTCTTTTGTTGGAGCAGCTACTGTTTCTACTTTTGGAGCAGAAGTATCTACTGCTGCACCTTCCCCTTGAATCTCAATTACAGCGATGGTTTGTCCTACTTGAATAATATCATCCACTTCAAAAAGCTTTTCAATCAAAACCCCCCTTACTTCACTAGGAACCTCGCTATCAACTTTATCCGTAGCAATCTCAAGAACTGCTTCATCCTCTTCAATGGTATCGCCAACTTCTTTAAGCCAACTTGTTAATGTTGCTTCTGCAACACTTTCTCCCATTTTCGGTAACTTTAATTCAAACTTTGCCATAATAATTTAAATACTAGAGGATTTGTTTTAACAATACAAAATTAGTTAAAATTTATAATTTTTAAACATCCATTTTATTAAAAAACAATAACAGACCCTTTTTGATCACTTTGATCGCTCCCTAAAATAAAATTACAACCCGGAGGACGAATGCGAAATGCGTTACCATTTCCGCTAAATTTTCTCATTACCATAAATATTTGTGAATATGGCATATAATCTACGTCAAAAACAAAGGTACTGTTCGATAAACTCTTATCGGAAAATATGGATTTAGAACTGGTTTTTATTTCTGAATTATATTTTTCTGAAAGATTTTTTAATAAGATGAGATTTTCAGTTAATACAAAAGTTTTTCTACCCTTATCAATTCCATAATGAACTGTATTGACCGATTTGTTTGTCTTTTTAGCTATAGACACTCCTATTTTAACGATCGCATTAAAGACTAAATTAGTATAAAAATGTTTTTTATAAAAAATAAGCATTGCCCCATAAAATCGATCTAAATATACCGCATCTTTTTTAGTGCTTTCGCCTTTATAATGGAGTATACTCGCGCTACCCAAATAATGGTTTTCATATCCTGCTCTAGTTATTTTATAAGAAAAATCGATGTCTTCCCCATACATAAAATAATCTTCATCAAACCCTCCAACTTCATTATATATAGCTCTTTTCACTAAAATAAAAGCCCCTACTAATACAGAAATTTCTCCTTGGTCATTTCTTTTAACATGGTTGGCATAATAATTTTTTTTAAATCCTATCAACTTTAATAATGACACTTTAGGAGTGGGAATATTTCTTTTGCTTTCAGGTAAAAAAGAACCAGTTCCGTCCATTAAATAAACTCCTAAAGCTCCAATATTTTTAATGGATTCTATATGTTTTAAAGTCTTTATAAATGTATCTTCTGCAACCGCAGTATCAGGATTAAGAATACAAATATATTCGCCTTTAGCAATTTTAACCGCTTGATTATTTGCTTTACTAAAACCAACATTTTCTTTGTTCTCGATTATTGTAATTTTAGGAAAAAGATCTTTAACCATTTGACAACTATCATCCGAAGAATTATTGTCGATAACAATAATCTCTGACGATAAACTTTTTAAACTACGTTGCACACTTAAAATACATTGTTCTAAAAAATACCGAACATTATAATTTAATATGACAACAGATAATTTCAAATTAATGATTTTTTAAGGAAGCTTCAAATGGAATTCTATTTATAATACTTCTACCTAAAGTAACCTCATCCGCATACTCTAGCTCATCTCCTACAGAGATGCCTCTAGCAATGGTGGTAGTTGTAATTCGATATGCTTCTATTTGCCTAAATATATAAAAATTGGTAGTATCACCTTCCATAGTAGAACTAAGTGCGAAAATAAGCTCTTTAACAACTCCTGATTTTACTTTTTCAACTAAGGAAATTATATTTAATTCACTAGGACCAATACCGTCCATTGGTGAAATTTTTCCTCCCAACACATGGTACTCACCTCTAAACTGACTTGTATTTTCAATTGCCATTACATCTCTAATGTCTTCAACAACACAAACTATTTGTTTATTTCGATTGGAGTTACTACAGATTTCACAAACTTCTTTATCTGAAATATTATGACAGTTATTACAAAAAATAATTTCATCTCGCATTTGTTGCAAACTTTCTGAAAGTTTTTGAGTATGAGATTTAGGCTGCTTTAATAGATGTAGAACCAAACGCAATGCGGTACGCTTACCTATACCAGGAAATTGTGACATTTCGTTAACTGCACTTTCAAGAAGTCTAGATGAAAAATCCATGTGGTTTATTATTGGAGCAAGATAAAAAAAATGCTTCAGATAATATTAAATTACCTAAAGCATTAAAACTAAAATTATAAAATTTTATTTTTTTATCATCTTTTTTGTAATTGTTCCAGCATCTGAATTGATTCTAACAAAATAAACTCCATTATTTAATTTTGAAACATCAATTGTATGTGAATGAGAGATTGACACATTAGGTTGATATATAACCAATTTACCTAATAAATCAAAAACACTAAAATCTGCTTCTGTGCCTTTATTAAAATTCAACTTAATTTTATCGGTTGCAGGATTAGGATACAATTGAACATCTTCGGTAGTTAAAAATGATTCTGTATTTAGAACAGCTGGCACAATTGGTGAAGCCCAAACACCCCTTCCATAAGTACCTGCATATATTTTTCCATCTACACT
>CAJXVL010000028.1 GCA_913061205.1 uncultured Flavobacteriaceae bacterium
TGATAACCTCTTTTTAAAGGAATTTTATCATGATATTCAAATATACCTGCTTCTAAAACTTCCATTTTTTGAATAGGAAAATATAAAACTACCGCTTTTTTTACCCATTCGTTTACTTGCCAGCCAGAATTTGTAGGTTCTGCACACCGAAGTTTGCCTTCATCTAATAAGCTAATAACCTCACGAATTGCATTAATATGCACGTAATCAGTTAGTAAGGACCTGTCGTTCCACACTTTTTCTATAATTTTTTGTAATTGTATCATATTTATTTAATAATTTAACAAAGATAGAAGTCACTTTTAATTAATCCCTTATTTTTGTTTAAAATATGGCACGTTTATTAGCAATAGATTACGGAACTAAAAGAACTGGAATTGCAGTCACTGATGAGTTGCAATTAATAGCGTCTGGATTGACGACTGTTCCAACAGAAAAGTTGATTCCTTTTTTGAAAAATTATTTTATTGAAGAGAATGTGGAGCTGGTTATTATTGGCGAGCCAAAACAAAAAGATGGTACTCATTCAAGAGTTGAAGGGGAAATTAAAAAGTTTATTCAGAAGTTTACAGAATTATTTTCTGCAATAAAAATGGATAGGATGGATGAAAGATTTACCAGTAAAATGGCATTTCAAACAATGATAGATAGTGGATTAAATAAAAAACAACGTCAAAATAAAGCGTTAATCGATGAGATTAGTGCAACCATTATTTTGCAAGATTATTTATATAATAAAAAATGATATTACCAATTATTGCCTACGGAGATCCTGTTTTAAGAAAAACAGGAAAAGAGATTACTAAGGACTATCCAAATTTAGATGTATTATTAGAAAATATGTTTGAAACTATGTATGAAGCAAGAGGAATTGGATTAGCTGCACCTCAAGTTGGTGTTCCAATTCGGATTTTTATTGTCGATGCCACTCCTTTTGAAGAAGATGAAGAACTAACAGAAAAGGAAAGAGCATTCTTAAGTACCTTCAAAGAAGTCTTTATCAATGCAAAAATAATTACTGAAACCGGAGATGAATGGGCCTTTAGTGAAGGTTGTTTGAGTATTCCAGACATTAGAGAGGATGTTTTTCGAAATGACACTATAAAAATTGAATACTTAGATGAAAATTTTAAAAAACATACAAAGGAATTTGATGGAATAGTTGCACGAATTATTCAACACGAATATGATCATATAGAAGGTGTTTTATTTACAGATAAACTTTCTACATTAAAAAAACGATTAATTAAGAGCAAGCTTTCAAATATATCTAAAGGAAAAATAAAAGTAGATTATCGCATGCGTTTTCCTGACATAAAAAAGAAACGTTAACACATTTGGAAAAGTAATATTAACCAAAGATATTTGCTGACCTATTTAAAATATATATAACATTATTAAATTATGAGTTTAGAAAAAATATTAACTATTTCAGGTAAACCGGGACTTTATCAACTCGAAAATCAAACAAGAAGTGGATTTTTAGCAACATCATTAGCCGATGGAAGAAAAATTAGTGTTAATGCTAAGCAAAATGTAAGTATCCTTTCTGAAATTGCAATATATACCTTAACAGAAGAATTACCTTTAAGTGAAGTTTTTACTAAGATTTCTAATAAAGAAAATGGAGGAGAAGCTATTAGTCATAAATCTACAAAAGATGAATTAGAAGAGTATTTTTTCGAAATTTTACCAGACTATGACGAAGATAGGGTATACCCAAGTGATATAAAAAAAGTGGTACAGTGGTATAATCTTCTCACTAAACATGGAGTTACCAATTTTAAAAAAGAGTCAACTGAAGCTTCTGAAGCAAAAAGCGAAGAAGAGTAATTATGAATCATAGAAAGGAACAGCTTCTCGCCATAAATCGGTTACTTACTATAATGGATGAGTTGAGAGACCAGTGTCCTTGGGATAAAAAGCAAACGCTACAATCTTTACGTCATTTAACCATAGAAGAGACCTATGAATTAGGTGATGCTATATTAGATAATAATTTAGAAGAAGTGAAAAATGAATTGGGCGACTTATTGTTACACATTGTTTTTTATGCAAAAATTGGAAGTGAAACTAAAAACTTTGATATTGGAGATGTTGCTAATGCTATTTGTGATAAATTAATTTCTCGCCATCCTCATATCTATGGTGATGTAAAAGTTACAAATGAAGAAGAAGTAAAACAGAATTGGGAGGCTTTAAAATTGAAAGAAGGTAAATCTAGTGTTTTAGAAGGAGTTCCTAAATCGCTCCCCTCATTAGTAAAAGCAAGCCGAATTCAAGAGAAAGTTGCTGGTGTTGGTTTTGATTGGGAAAAACCAGAGCAAGTTTTTGAAAAAGTTCAAGAGGAATTAGAGGAATTACAACACGAAATTTCAGATAACAATCATGATAAAATGGAAGCAGAATTTGGCGATGTTTTGTTTTCTATGATCAATTACGCTCGCTTTCTTAAGATAAATCCTGAAAATGCTTTAGAACGAACCAATAAAAAATTTATTAAGCGATTTCAATTTATTGAAAAAAAGGCCAATGAGTTAAATAAATCTATTAAAGATATGAGCTTAGCTGAAATGGATATATATTGGGAGCAAGCCAAAAAATTATAATATAAAAAAGGTGTTAAATTTAAATTCAACACCTTTTTTATAAAATTAATTATTTTTATTCTCCTTTACGGATACTTCTAATTTTTTTAAGTTTTTCAATCCAAGTTTCTAATTGCTCTTTTTGTCTATCGATGTTATTATGAACTTCTTTTACTAGAGGATTATCATCTTTAACATGTTTAAAAAATAATAAGTTATTTTCTAATTGCCTTATTTCATCTTTAACTTCAACTACTTTTTTGGATATAAAGAATTCTTCATTCTTTAGTTTTCTGTCATCTTCATCAGAAGCTATCAAGTTTAATTTATTTTCAAATTTGATAAGTTCCGTTTGTTTTTTATCTAAATCTAATCTTTCAAAAAGCTCATCTAATTTTTTATTAAATTTCTGTTCAATATTTCTTTTATTATACGGTACTCTTCCAAGTTTTTTCCACGCTGCAATTTTACCAGTAATAGTCGCAATATCTTTTTTATGATCACCTTCTAAATTAATTTCTTCTAACGTTTCTAAGAATGCTTTTTTAGCATCATAATTTGCAAATTCTTCTTTATTTGCCTCATCTTTTTGTGAATGTAAACGATCAAAATAATAGTTGCAAACTGCTTTAAATTCTTTCCAAATCTTATCACTATCCTTTCTTGGAACGTGACCAATGTCTTTCCAATCACTTTGAATTTTTTTCATTAATGGTGTTAATGTTTCAAAATCCTCACCATCTTTATTGTCCTCAGCTATTTTTATTAATTCTCTTTTCTTAGCTAGATTATCAAATTGCTCTTTCTTTTGTCCTTTGTAAAAAGCGTTTTTCTCTTTATTAAAGTTTCTGGTTGCTTCTTTAAATAAATCCCAAATCTCTTTGTTTTTTGAACGTGGAACTTTTCCAGATTCAAAGAACTGATCTCTTAATTCTTGAACTTTTTTAATGGTGTTTTGCCAAGCTTGGTGTCCTTTGTTTTTTGCAGTCTCGGTTAACGTATTAATTTCAATTATTAACGTTCTCTTTAAAGCAACATTTTCTTCCGCTTTCTTTTCTAATTCCTCTATATATTCGTTGCGTTTGTCATGAATTATTTTGGTAGCAGCACTAAATTTATCCCAAATATTATCACTAAATTCTTTTGCTACAGGTCCAATTTCTTCTTTCCACATTTTATGAAGCATTTGTAATTCACGAAACGCTACATTATTGTCTTCTTCATTAGTAAGTTCTTCTGCTCTTCCAATTATTCTTAACTTTTGTTCAAGATTTTGTTTGAAATTACGATCTCTAAACTCTCTATCAAGATGGAGTATGTTATAAAAATTTTCTACATGATGGTGGTAGTTATTCCATACCGTATTATTTTTATCACGAGGTATAGATCCTGCGTCAAACCATCTTTCTTGGATGTCTCTAAAACGTTTGTAAATAGTACTGGTGTTTTCTTTAGCGTTAAAAAGACTCTTTAATTCTTCAATTAACTCTTCTCTTTTTAAAAGATTTGTTTTTTGATCATTTAGTAGATTTTTGTAATGATTACTTCGTTTATCTTTATAGTTATAATAAGCAGTATCAAATGCTTTTTTAATTGGTGTTGTGTAATAAAAATCTATAATATTTCCACCTTCCGCTAAAAATGTTTTTTTATTTAGTTCTAATTCATCATTAAATTTAGAATTAAATTCTGTTTTAATGATTTCAACAATTGACTTAATTTCTTGAACAGGCTTATTTTCAATAATCGCTTTTAACTCTGATATTAATTCCTCATCAGTTAATAGTGTATAATCTTTTTCTGGCTCTTCAACGATAATTTCAATCTTATCTTTAGCTAATTCTGCTGTTGTTTCTGTTTCAGGCTTATTAATCTCTTCTTCTTTAATTTCAGATGTTTCTTCAATCTGTTCTTTAGTAATAACCGCTATTTTTTTCTCCTTTTTAGAAACAGGTACTTCTTCTTTAATTTCAGATGTATTTTCTATTTGTTCCTCTACTTTTTCTTTATCAGTCGTTTCAGAACCTTTATTATTTTGATTTTCTTCTTTCGACTTTAATTTAGCGGGACTTGTAACTTCTGAAATTGGTGTTTCCGTAATTTCATTTTCAATTTTAATTTCTTTTTCTGACATTTTTTTCAATGTTAAAGTTCATACACACTCAGATATGTTCTGAATATTTAATTATTTTGTTAAGATACTAACTACTGCTTAAATAGCAAAGAAAGGATTGATTATTTAAGTGATTTTGAGAATTATTCATGATATCCAAATAGACCAAGCTTTTTTTGCTTGATATTCTAACATTTTTAATCCGTTACTTTTTCTAGCACCACGATCTTTACTTAATTTCATGAATTTGGTTTCTCGTGGATTATAAGTTAGATCAAAAGCCAAATGATCTTCTGTTAAATATTCATAAGGAATATCTGGACACTCCTCAATATTTGGGAAAGTTCCAAGAGGTGTGCAATTTACAATTAAATAGTTTTGTTTTATAATATCTCTATTTAAGTCGGTATATGTTATATTGTTATCAGTTTTTGTTCTAGAAACTTGTGTGACTTCAAAATTCATTATTTCTAGTACATATTTAACAGCTTTACTTGCTCCACCAGTACCAAGAACTAATGCTTTCTTTTCTTTTATTGGGAGAAACTCCATCAAAGCTTTTGAAAAGCCGTAATGATCTGTATTATAGCCTTTAAGTGTGCCGTCCTTATTTATTTTTATGGTATTTACTGCACCAATTTGAAGCGCTTCTTTATCAACTTCATCCAATAATTGAATGATGCTTTTTTTATAAGGGATAGTGACATTTAAGCCTTTTAAGTCAGGATTGTTTTCTAATATTTCTGATATTTCACTTAGTACCGGTATGTCAAAGTTTTCATAACTATCATTTCTGTTTTCTTTTTCAAATTTAAAATTGAAAAATGTTTTAGAAAAAGAATATCCTATATTATAACCAATCAATCCGTATTTAGCCATTTGATGTTAGTTTTATTTTGTGATAGCCGTCTAAAAAAAGTAAGATTAAAATTCCTATACCAATATACATAATTGCGAACATTACTTCGGGAGTAAATTCTGAAGGGAAGTATCGTTGATAGCTTATAATTATTTCTCTTCCATTGTCGTCATAAATGATAGTTCCTAAAGTATCTTTTTCTAGTACTTTAGTTTTCCATGGCCAAACTACTCCCAGAGAACCAGCTATAAAACCAATAATTACAGAATTTGTTGGTTTTTTATAATATTTTAATAAATAGGACAATACATTAGAAAGCGATACCAAACCTACAATAGAACCTATTGAAAATACTATCAATACTTTTAATAAATGAATTCTATTTTGGTTGTCTATAAAACTAAAGTCACCTTGAAAAATATCGAAAACTGTATCATATAATGCATTTACAGAATCGACTAAGAGTAAAACGTAATTACCTAATAAAATTAATATAAATGAACCTGAAAGACCAGGCAATGTCATGCCGGAAACTCCAATAATACCACATAGAAAAACAAATAAAAGATTGTTGTTTTCTTTTGCAGGTTCTAAAAAACTGATGCTAATCCCAATACTAATCCCTACCAATAGGAATAAAATAAATTTTCGATTCCATTCACCGAAATCCTTAGCGATGTAATAAAGTGAACCAATGATCATTCCGAAGAAAGTACTCCAAACGTAAAGTTCGTAGTTTATCAAAAGGTAATCGAGTACTTTAGAAATACTAAAATAACTGATGATCATTCCTAAAAATAAAAGCCCTAAAAACTGCGCATTGGTATATTCTAAAAAAGATTTTAAACTTCTATTAAACAATAATAAAAAAGCTTTTCTATTAATTTTCTGTAGCGAATAAATAAATTCCTCATAAAATCCTGCGACAAAAGCTACTATGCCACCAGAAACTCCAGGAACTTTATTGGCACTGCCCATTACAAGCCCTTTTAAGACTAGCCAGATTTTGTCAGATATGGTTCGTTCATTAGCCATTAGTTGGTTTTTTATCAGCAAATAATTCTAATAATAGAATTGTTAAAAACCCAGAAATCATAAACAATATAGCAAAAACCAACTGTGAATCAATATCATTATTTATTTTAGAATAGGTAAATGGACTTATGCTTTTTTCAAGTATAACACTATAACTTTCATGATTTTGAATGCTTTTTTGATAAACAGAAAGTGAACCTAAATCGGTAATTTCAGTAAGAGGAATCTCTTTTCCAGCTTTCTTTGAAAACACTAATAATGTTTGTTTCCATGGCCAAATTACATTTAAAGACCCAATAATAAAACCCGTAAGAACAGCTAATGTGGTATTTTCATAATTTTTAAAAAGCCATTTTAGTACCCTGCTAAAACTTAATAACCCTATAATGGCACCCCCTATAAAAATAAAAATATTCTTAAAGTTATAATCGTGTATGGCATCACTTAGTGTTTTGTATGCCCCTAAAATTAATAAGATAAAAGAACCAGATATGCCAGGGAGAATCATAGCGCAAATTGCAATAGCTCCAGCAATAAAAAGAAAATATGGATTGTTGCTATTAGCTAAGGGTGGAAGTGTAGTAATATAATAGGCGCTTAGGCCTCCTATTATTAAAGCAGTACCGATTTTTATATTCCAGGTTTTAATTTTTTTCCCAATGTAAGCGATACTTGCTATAATTAATCCAAAAAAGAAAGACCAAATTAAAATGGGTTGATTCTCGATTAAATACTTTGCGAGTTGCATAAAACTAACAAAGCTTATTGCGATCCCTGTTAGTAGGGCTATAATAAAATTTCCGTTTAATTGTTTCCAGAATTCAGATATACCTCTTTCTTTCAGTATTTTAAAAAGAGATAAATTAATATTGCTAATCGTTGAAATTAACTCTTCATAAATTCCAGATATAAATGCAATTGTACCTCCTGAAACTCCTGGTACAGCATCTGCAGCACCCATTGCAAGGCCTTTTGCGCTTATAATTAGGTATTGTTTAAAATTACGTGTTGGCATTGATTTTTATAACGATTTATTAAAGTAATATAATCAAAAATACACATTTTATAGAGAAGGGTTTTTGTGTATTTTGATTAATTCTTGTACTTTTTTTAAATCATATACCCGAGGGAATAATTCTTCTATTATTATTAGATATTCTGGATCTAATTTTAGGGCATTTTTTAAATGAAACTCACCTTTACCATATTCTATATTATGATAAAATAAACCAGCTAATCGATATTCAATTTCTGCATTCTCTGGATAGAATTCTAATGCTTGAAAAAGAGTATTAGTTGCAGTTTGATGTTCTCCTAGTTTCAATAAAATATCATGCCGGGATAACCAAGTATTTAATTCGTAATTTCCTAATTCTAAAGATTTTCTAAATCCAACTTCAGCTTCTTCAAAAAGATTTAATCTAAAATTAATTTTCCCATATCGTTTCCAATACAAAACATTTTCACTATTTATATTTAGTGCTTTATTAATATAGTAAAGAGCTTTTTTGTAATTTTTATTTCTAATATAATAATCTGTAATAGCAATCCAACCTTTGTCTAACAAAGCATCTTCTTCTACACATTTATTATAAAATTGAAGGGATAAATCAGTATTTCCTATTTTTTCATAACATTTACCAATACGCAATAAGGCAAATGAAGTAGGATCATCTAAACCCAATGTTACTGTATAGCTTTCTATTGCTTCATTATATTTCTTTAATTGTTCTAGTACTTTTCCTTTTTCTAAATATGCACCAATAAAAGTATCATCACTTATAATAGCGAAATCATAAGCAGCAAGTGCTTTTTTATATTCTTTTAAAATATAATATTGTTTTCCTACTTGATGCCAAGCAACTTCACAATATGGATTTTTATTTAAAAAACTATTTAGATATTCTATTGCTTCTTCTGTTTGATCTAAGTATTCAAAACAATATATAATATTATATAAAGCAGAATAGTCTTCTTGATCATCTGCTAAGCATTGAATAAAATATTTTTTAGCATTTTCGAAATCTTCTAAAAAAAGGTACTCCATACCAATTAATGACAATACGTCAGATTGCTCCGTAGTTAAATTATGAGCAATTTCAAGCATTTCTATTGCTTCTAGATGTTTGTCTCTTCTTGATAGTATATTTGCTTTCTGTATGTATACCTCTTCGTTGGATTGTTCTAATAAGAAAATGTTTTCTAAAAGCTCTTCAGCAACCTCTAATTTATTTTCAAAAATGAACATTTCAACCTGAAACAATTTTAAGTTGGTCGAAGTAGGATGCTGTTCTAAACCAAGTTTTGTAGCCTTTTTTGCTAATGCAATCTTTCCATTGTCTAAATAATAATGTATAATGTCTTCAAACTCATTAGAGTCGAAGAAAAACACATTGTTTGTTTTTAACATGGATTCGAAACGGGAAAGTGATATGTTGTTATACTCGTTCAAGTTCTATTACTCTAGTAGGTTTATTGTTTCTGTCAAATTAAAGATACTAATGTAACCTAAATTTCAAATGTTGTGCCGCTTTTGTTGTTAACGGACTTATTAACACCATATCGTCAACGTTAATTATTTGTTTTGTAGAGAAGTATGTGGTAAAAAAGAAATTAAATTGAATTTAAGACCTGTAATAACAACTGACACCCTTTTTTAATTTCTTCTTCAGTTATCGTTAAGGGTGGAGTAATTCGTATTGCTTTTGTTTCAAAAAGAAGCCAAAATAGTAGCAAACCCTTTTCTTTACATTTTAAAATAACTTCAGAAGTAATCTCAGAGTTTTCAACTATTAAAGCAAGCATGAGTCCTTTACCTCGAATTTCTTTTATCAATGGATGTACTAATTCTTTTCGAAATAATATTTCTTTTTGAAGTGTCTCTTCTATTAGATTAGTACTGGTAATTTCTTTTAAAGTTGCCAGCGCAGCAGAAGCAATAACAGGGTGTCCTCCAAAAGTGGTAATATGCCCTAATTTAGGATTATTAGATAATAATAACATTAATTCTTTAGAAGCAGTAAAGGCACCGATTGGCATCCCACCCCCCATGCCCTTACCAATAACTAAAATATCTGGTGAAATATCATAATGTTCAAAACTAAATAATTTTCCAGTTCGTCCAAAACCTGGTTGTATTTCGTCTAAAATTAACAAAGCACCTACCTCACTGCAACGATTTTTTACTTTTTTCAAATAATTATTTTCTGGCACTATAAACCCTGCTCCACCTTGTATCGTTTCTAAAACTACTCCTGCGGTTTTTGATGTTATTTTTAAAATGTCTTTTTCATTATTAAACTCAATGGAGTTACAATCTGGTAGTAATGGCTGAAATATTTCTTTTCTTTCTTCAACTCCCATAATACTTAAAGCTCCCATAGTATTTCCATGATATGCATTTTTCGCATAAATAATTTCCTTCCTACCAGTAGCTCTTCTAGCTAATTTCATAGAACCTTCAATAGCTTCAGTTCCACTATTTGTTAAATAAGTAGTTGTTAAATTTTCTGGCAAAAATCTCGATAGAAGTTTGGTAAGTTCGACTGCAGGTTCTTGTATAAACTCTCCATATACCATTACATGGAGATATTTATCTAACTGATTTTTCACTGCAGATATTATTTTTGGATGACAATGGCCTAAACTAATTGCGGAAACTCCCGCTATAAAGTCTAGGTATTTCTTACCTTCTGTATCATAAATGTAACATCCTTTTGCATGAGACACCTCTAATGCTAATGGGTGAGGAGTGGTTTGAGCTTGGTATTTGTAGAAATCGGTTTTCATTATTTCCTGCGAAGGCAGGATTCTCATTATTAAAGTATAAAAATAAACAATAAATATCGCATTTTGGAATTAATTAATTGAAGAATTATATGGGGAATATGCTATAATAATTTTTAAAGCAATTAAGATTATAAATTTACTAGCCCAGTTATGTTTAGGTGGATCATGATTCAATTTTATATCACTTGTTAATTTCCTTTTTCTAAGGGCATTGTATCTTTAGGCTTATTTTTAAAATGTTTTGGAGAGAGTTTTGAAGCTTCTGGAATTTGAATTTCATTTTCTGATTCTTTATCAAAAAAATCATCTTCTACCTTAGGAAGAGGAATCCCTTTTATTTTGGATAGGATAGGAGCTGGTTTTCCCCTAAATAAATCGTTCATATTAAATAATCGTTCATCACCATACCAATTAAAACCTGGAAGTATTCTTGCATTTTCAGGAAATTGGGAGGGAGGATACAATTTTCCATTTACTTTTTTATTAAACCTGATACCTCTTATTTGTTGATTTTTAAGATACATTTGAATGGAGCTACTTATGGTGTTGTTAATTCCAACTAATTCTTGTTCCTCATTTCTGGAGAAGAATATAACTTGTGTGTTTTTTTCAATATTTATCGTATCCAATTGGTTATTTGTAAACAATCCAATTAATCGTTCTCCCTTTACTTGATTGTACCCAGCACTATCTTTTTGAATGATAAATGCATTTTTAAAAACTTTTAAGGTATCTAGTTTACTAGTTTCAATATTCCTGAGTAAATAAATGGTGTCTCCTGTCATTTGGTTTTCACCATTCCACATTATTGGTTTACGTAATAATTTAGTGATACCTGTTTTTTCATTTACATAGATAGAATCACATTTTCCGCTAATTGGTTCTTCTCCTGGTAATCCTTTTTTAAACAATCGAGCTTTATAATATCCTCTTAAAATTCGATTATCTGCTTTTCCAGTAATGCGTAATGTATCTGCATGAACATAAATAGAGTCATTATCTCTAACGGTAATAGCTAATGCTCTTTTGGTAATAAAAACTGAATCTTGTTCTTTAAATATTTCTGCATAGTGCCCGCTAATAAAACTATTGTTTAAGGTATCTATTAAACGAATATTATTAGTTGCAGATGCAAAATTTTTATTTCTATCAAAATAGATGCTATCTCCATACATGGTTCTGTTTTCATAATCAACTCTCGAGTTTTTTACGAAATATCCAATGTCATTTCGGGTGTTATAATAACCCCTTTCACAATAAACAATACTACTTTTACCTTTTATAGTAGATTTACCATATAGATAGGCGATTCCAGATTCTGAATAAAAATCTAATTGTTGAGAGTTTATCGTATATTTTGGATTATTGATAACAACATTAGATAAAAATTGATATTTTTTTGAATCTGCAAAGTACCTGCCAACTTTACTGGTTAAAGTACTTGCAGTATCTTTAACAGTGCCACCACTTCTATAAAATGCTTGCTGTTTAATCCGATCAAAATACAAGGTATCTGTCTTTAAAGAAGTCTTAGAATCATTAAAGGCAACATCTCCACTGGCAAATGCAAATTGAGTATTACCGTTATATTCCCCATATTTACTTCGCATGGAAATGGTATCACCTTGCGAAATATTTACAGAACCATATGCTTTTACAAAATTATCTTTTGTATATACGTAGGCTTGATCACACCACATTTCTACACCTTCATGAACGATATGAACTTGACCAGAATTATCACGAGTATAAATTACGGCATCTGGGAATTCAGGTTTTTTTTCCCAATACCCAGATTTAATAGTGACTTGTTTTTTTTCTTCGGTAGCAGTCTTTTCTTCTTGTGCAATTAGATTGCTTCCGAAGAAAGTAAATAAAAATAAAAGAATGTAATTGTTAAGGTTCAAATTAAAATTCCTTTGTATATTTAATTAACGAAGATACTAAAGAATTGTTATTACCTATGAATAGTTTGTTTTCTATCTGGACCAACCGATACTACCTTAATAGGTATTTCTAATTCCTTTTCAAGAAAATCAATGTACTCATTTAACTCAGATGGTAATTGACTAGCATCTGTCATTTTTGTTAAATCTTCTTTCCAACATTTAAATGTTGTATAAATTGGAGATACATTTTCTTCTTCGATATTATAAGGTAGGTGCTTGATCACCTCTCCTTTATAGTTGTAAGCAGTACAAATTTTTAATTTTTTAAAACCACTTAACACATCACTTTTCATCATCATTAACTGTGTTACTCCGTTTATTTCACAAGTGTACTTTAGAGCGACTAAGTCCAACCAACCACAACGTCTTCCTCTTCCGGTAACAGCACCAAACTCGCGACCGACCTTAGCCATTTTCTCACCTACTTTGTCAAATAATTCAGTAGGGAAAGGTCCAGAACCAACTCTAGTGGTATATGCTTTGAAGATACCATAAACTTCGTTAATTTTTCTTGGAGCTACTCCTAGTCCAGTACATGCGCCTGCAGCAGTTGTATTTGAAGAGGTTACAAATGGGTAAGTTCCAAAATCAATATCTAATAATGAACCTTGCGCACCTTCCGCTAGAATGGTTTTTCCAGATTTCATCGCTTGATTCAAATACTCTTCACTATCGATAAAAGTTAATTCTTTCAATTTCTTTATAGCATCAAAAAATTCAACCTCCATTTCATCTAAATCATATTGTATCTCTACATCATAGAACTTAATCATAGCAACATGCTTATCTGCTAAGGCCCTATACTTTTGTTTAAATGTTTCAAGTTCTAAATCACCAACTCGAATACCATTCCTACCAGTTTTGTCCATATAAGTTGGGCCAATTCCTTTTAAAGTAGATCCGATTTTTGCTTTGCCTTTTAAAGCTTCTGAAGCTGCATCTAATAGTCGATGCGTAGGTAAAATTAAATGTGCTTTTCTGGAAATAATTAGTGTTGAAATATAATCGATGTTAAAAGGATCTAATGCTTCTAATTCTTTTACAAAAACAACAGGATCTATAACCACTCCATTTCCAATTACATTGATAGATTCTTTGTGAAATATACCTGAAGGAATGGTTCTTAAAACATGTTTTATACCATCAAATTCTAAGGTATGTCCTGCATTTGGACCTCCTTGGAATCGAGCTATAATATTGTATTTTTTAGTAAGAACATCCACAATTTTTCCTTTCCCTTCATCGCCCCATTGTAATCCAAGTAATAAATCTACTGCCATAAGTTATGCTTTTTCCTGTTTTGAATCAGGAGTTTTTTTATTTCCGTAAAAATAAAGTGAATGATTAAATATTTCAACATTAAAAACCTCTTCAATTGTTTTTTTTATAGATTGGATTCTAGGATCACAAAACTCTATAACCTCTCCATTCGACAAGATAAGATGATCGTGTTGTTTATCAAAATAACATTTTTCATATTGTGCTTGATTTTGACCAAACTGATGCTTTCGAACCAAGCCGCAATCCAACAATAATTCTATGGTATTATAAAGTGTAGCTCTACTGACTCGATAATTTTTATTTTTCATGTTTATATATAATGATTCAATATCAAAATGATCATTATGGTCATAAACTTCTTGAAGTATAGCGTAGCGTTCAGGTGTTTTTCTATGTCCCTTTTCTCCTAAAAAGGCTGTAAAAACATTCTTAACTATTCCTTGATTGTTTGGATTTATCTTAGCGTTCATATATCAACAAAAATACTCATTTATACTCTGGTAACTTTATCGATACCATTAATTTTTTTAATGTTTTTCACAAGGTTATCAAGAATGGTAATGTTTTTTACAACGACTATAATATTTCCATTAAAAACACCATCATCACTTTCAAAATGTACACTTATCATATTAATATTATGAGTGTTTGAAATAATTCTTGTCACTTCATTCACTAGTCCAATGGTATCAATTCCCGAAATTAATAATTCAGTTTTAAAATCACTTTGACTGGAGTCTATCCATTTTGCATTAATAATACGGTAACTGAAATTACTTTGCAGTTGCAATGCATTTGGACAATTTTTTTTATGAATCTTAATTCCATCAGTAACAGTTATAAACCCAAACACCTTATCGCCAGGAATTGGATTGCAACAAACGGCAATTTTATAATCTAATTTATCATCATCTTTACCAAATACAAGTTGGTCGTATTTTGCAGTAATTTCTTCTTTATGTATGTCTTCTGGTTTGCTGGGCTTCCGAAGCTTATTTTTAAAGAAACTTACAATCATATTGTTTCTAGATGTTGCAAACTCTTTTATTTTTTTATTGTCTATAATTCCAGCACCAACTCTATAAAATAAATCGAGGCTTGTTTTAATTTTAAAATAAACAACCAATTGATTGATTGTTTTTTCGTCTAAGGTGATTTTCAGCGATTTTAACTTTCTGGCTAAAATTACTTTTCCATCTTTCGCAATTTGTTTCTCTTCTTCTTTTAAAGATGATTTTATTTTTGATATGGCTCTACCAGAAGTAGCATAATCTAACCAATTTGAATTTGGTTTAACTTTATCTGAAGTAATAACTGCTACTTGATCACCACTTTTTAATTGATGACTTAATGAAACTAATTTTCCGTTAACTCTTGTTCCTCTTGTATGTAAACCTATTTCAGTATGAACATTAAAGGCAAAGTCTAAAGCGGTAGAACCTTTCGGAAGAGAATATAAATCTCCCATCGGTGAGAAAACAAAAATCTCTTTGGTATATAAATTTAATTTAAACTCTTCAACAAAATCTAATGCACTAATGTCATCATTTCCTAATGTTTCTTGTAGCTTATTGAGCCAAATATCTAAATCAACATCTCCTTTCTCTTTATTTTTATACTTATAATGAGCTGCAAATCCCTTTTCAGCAATCTCATTCATTCGTTCCGATCTAATTTGTACTTCAACCCATCGGCCCTTTGGTCCCATTACAGTAATATGTAGCGCTTCATAACCTGTTGATTTTGGTGATGATATCCAATCACGTAATCGAGTAGGGTTGGGACGAAAATGATCGGTAACAATTGAATAAATTTTCCAGGCAAGAAATTTTTCATTTTCTTCATTTCCTTTGTAAACAATCCGCACTGCAAACTTGTCATAGACTTCATCAAATGAAACATTTTGAACCATTATTTTTCTTCTAATTGAAAATATTGATTTTGGTCTTCCTTTTATTTCATATGCTAAGTTTTCTTTATCAAGAGAATCTTTAATCATACTTTTAAAAGAATTGATATAGGTATCTTGTTGTTGTTTGCTTTCTTTAATTTTACTAAAGAGATCATTGTATACTTCAGGTTCTGTATATTTTAAACTTAAATCTTCAAGTTCAGACTTTATATTATACATTCCAATACGGTGTGCTAATGGTGCATATATATATAGGGTTTCTGAAGCTATTTTTACTTGTTTATTAGGTGGCATAGCACCCATGGTTTGCATATTATGCAAACGGTCTGCAATTTTTATAATAATTACTCGAATATCTTCATTTAAAGTAAGTAACATTTTACGGAAATTTTCCGCTTGAAGTGAATTGTTTTTATCTGTAGAGAGATGAGATATTTTTGTAAGTCCGTCTACAATCCTAGCCACTGATTCTCCAAACATCTGTTCGATATCTGCCAAGGTGTAATCAGTGTCTTCTACTACATCATGAAGCAATGCTGCTGCTATTGAAGTAGAATCTAAACCAATTTCTGAAGCGACAATCTTTGCAACCGCTATGGGATGAAAAATATAGGCTTCACCAGATTTTCTGCGTTGTTCTTTATGGGCATCAACCGCAATGTCAAAAGCATTACGTATAAGTTTTTTATCTTCTTTGCTAAGAGTCCTATAACTGATTTTAAGCAATTTTTTATACTGCTTTGCAATCTCTTTATTTTCTATTTCTATAGCCTCTTCTGTCATAAAATAAAAATACATAAATGATTGTAATAAACAATAAAATACATTTTATTTATCAATATTTTTTTTTAGTTTGAATAGAAAAATACTTTTGATAAATCCAATTATTAAGTCATTATGTTATAGTAACGTTGTAACCTGTCTCTTATACACATCTCCGAGCCCACGAGACGTAGAGGA
>CAJXVL010000029.1 GCA_913061205.1 uncultured Flavobacteriaceae bacterium
TATCTACCAAGTAATGAGCCCCTCCTCCTGTTAAAATAATTGTTAAATCTTTGTGTTTTAATTTATAAGCAGTAATAAATCCATCAATTTCATTTACAACTCCCTGTATAACTCCTGTGTGTATAGATGATTTTGTCGTGTTTCCTAATGTTTTTTTGATGATTTTAGGTTTTAATAAAGGTAGTTTATTTGTATAGTCATGTAAAGCTTTATATCTTAAATCAATACCAGGGGAAATGGAACCCCCTAAATACTCATTTTTAGAGTTTAAGAAATCATAGGTAATACAACTACCAACATCAATGATAAGTATATTCTCTTTTGGATATTGGATAGCGGCCGAACTTACAAGGGCAATGCGATCTACACCCAATGTATCCGGAGTTTTATATTGATTTATAAAAGGAACTTTTGTCTGATGATTTAGAATAATTGTTTGGTACCGCTTCTGTATAAATAATACCTCTTTTTCTGAAAAATTACCAACAGATGAAATTATAACATCAGTTATCCTAGGGTGAATGATAGAAAGTTCTTCTAGGGTCGATATAAAATCAACTTTATCACAACTCCTTTTAACAGTAAGCATCTGGTTATCAAATACTGCTAGTTTTAAAAGAGTATTACCTACATCTATAATTAAATTCATAATATTTTAGTAAAAAGCAAATGTACAATTTGAATTCATATCCTTTTGTTAACTGATTATTAAAACATTTGAAAACAAATATTTTTTTTTTCATTTTTTACTTTGAACATTACAAAATAGGTTTATATTTGCCATCGCTTAATAGCAGGTGCCTTAGCTCAGTTGGTAGAGCAATGGACTGAAAATCCATGTGTCCCTAGTTCGATTCTTGGAGGCACCACTTAAACCCGAAACATTTGTTTCGGGTTTTTTGGTTTTATTATAATCGTTCAAATACTTCACCTACATTAGTATTCAATTTTACCTCACCAATTCTTACTCTTATTAATCGTAAAGTGGGAAAACCTATTGCTGCAGTCATTTTTCGTACTTGCCTAAACTTTCCTTCGGTTAATGTTATGGAGGCCCAACTTACTGGCCCATGACGTTCGTCTCGCACTCGTCTGTTTTCAATTGGCAAATGTTTTGGATCTTCAATTAAGGACGCTTTGCAAAACTTAGTGATGTATTTCTTTCCTTCAAAACCAATTTCAACACCTTTTTTTAATTGTTTAATCGCTTCCTTAGTGATGATTCCATCTACTTGAACATAGTATTCTTTTTCATATTTACTACTTAATACTTCATAACTTACTTTCCCATCTGTGGTTAATAGCAATAGGCCTTCAGAGTCTCTATCTAACCTACCAATAGCCATCGTCCCTTCAGGGAAATCATATAAATCACCTAATAGTTTGTGGCGCTTTTTCTTTTTTCCATTAACTATAAATTGACTTAAATAACCGTGTGGTTTATGAAGAATAAAATGACGATGTTTTTGTATTTCAGTCAAAAAATAATTATTTATTTTAAAATAACAATTTCATTGCCAAAGTTACAGAAAGCGATTAGAAATTCTTCTTTAAACTTAGCTATAAACTATTTATTAAATCTAATTAGCTATATTTAAAAAAATAAATGAATGGATTGGTTAAGACCCCTTTAAATTTAATTTCAAAAAATTAGAATAACATGAAACATTTAGATATAATTGGCCCAGGAATATTTTTAATATTCCTTTGTTTATTTTCCTACTTATTATTAGGTGAGATAGGTCCTATAGTAATTGGAGGTGCAGGCACTGGTGGATTCGTTCTGTATTTAAAAACTGGATATAAATGTAATTTTGACACATCAAAAGTCATTATCCCTTACTTGTTAGCGGTAGTTTTTTTTATCATTCATGTCTATGAAGAGTACTATTTTGGTTTTAATCAAATAGCTACTCAATTAAGCGGTAGAGAAGTTTCACAGCAGAGTTTTTTAACTTTTGCTGGTTTCTTTGCTCCTGCTATGTGGGTTACTGGAGCTATTCTAATTATAAAGCGCTGGTCAATAGGTTACTATTTTCTAACATTTTTCTTTGTTGGCATGACGGTTGCAGAACTTGCACATTTCATTTTTCCATTTATCCTATACGGAGAATGGGAATACACTGCAGGTGTTGCCACTGCAGCACTTCCGTTAATACCTGCTTGGTATGGGTTAATAATAACTATCAGAGAAACAAGAAAATTAAAAAATGAAAATTAAAATAACACTCATATACATGTCTTTTCTAATAACACCTATACCTGTTTTTGCTCATACGAGTTTTGAATCAAATCGAGGAATTATATCTAACTTGATTTCACTAGGAATAGTTTTGATTTCGATTATTTTATTTATTTTGTTTGATAAGTTTCAAAAACTAAATAAAAAAAACAAAAGAAAATAACAAGACAGAAAAAGAAATTAAGCGCTTTAGTATATATTTAAAAAAAGTTTTGCTGATTTTTTCTTTTAATATTATTGTAAAATTTACCTATTATATTATATCTAATTATACAAGAATATGCAGAGTATAAAACATCTTTAAAAATAGAATCTTAACTATATTTACAACAGATAAAATATGAATACATAATATTATGGCAGACAATACTTATTACGACCCAAAAGATTTAAGGAAATTTGGAAAAATAACAGAATGGAACGAGGAGTTAGGAACAAAATTTTTTGATTATTACGGAAAAGTTTTTGAAGAAGGAGCGCTTACGGCACGTGAAAAATCATTGATTGCTTTAGCCGTATCTCATGTAGTTAAATGTCCGTACTGTATAGATGCGTATACTAAAGATGGATTAGAAAAAGGAATTACAAAAGAAGAAATGATGGAAGCTGTTCATGTAGGAGCAGCTATTGAAAGTGGAGCTACCTTGGTTCATGGTGTTCAAATGATGAATAAATATGATAAATTAAGTATGTAAGAAGCACCTCTATTTTTCGAATTAAATCATTTATTAATTTTATAAAAAAACAAGCTTTTAATAAGGATGCAAACAAAATCTCTTAAGAAACAAAACAAAGAATTAGCAGATGCTCAGAGGCAGTTAGAAATCTTATCTAATGGGATTTTTAGTGATAAAGAACTTCCTACTTTTGCAAAAAAAATCGAAGAAACTGGTCAATTTCCATTGCGTCCAAAAAAACTGGAAATACTCCAAATTAATTTAGGTTATATGTGTAATCAAGTTTGTGAACATTGCCATGTAGACGCAGGTCCTGATCGTAAAGAAATCATGACTAAAGAAACAATGTTACAATGTTTAGAAGTGATAAAAAACACAAATGCCACTACATTAGATCTTACTGGTGGTGCTCCGGAAATGAATCCAAATTTTAGGTGGTTTGTAAATGAAGCCTCAAAAGCAGGAATAAAAGACTTTATAGTTCGTAGTAACTTAACAATCATTAGAGCGAATAAAAAGTACTACGATTTACCTGAGTTTTTCAAAAAGTATAACATCCATGTAGTAAGTTCAATGCCACATTGGACAAGAGGTAAAACAGACAAGCAAAGAGGAAGTGGTGTTTTTGATAAATCTATTAAAGCATTACAAGATCTTAATGCGCAGGGATATGGATTACCAAATAGTAAACTAAAACTTGATTTGGTTTACAATCCTAGTGGCGCTTTTTTACCAGGAGATCAAGTGAGTATGGAAAGAGATTTTAAAAATGCCCTTCTAGAAGATTTTGGCATACAATTTCATAATTTATTTACCATTACTAACCTACCTGTTTCAAGATTTTTAGATTATTTAATTGCCTCCGACAATTATGAAGATTACATGTATAGTTTAGTCGATGCTTACAATCCTTCAGCGGTTGAAAATGTTATGTGTACCAATACAATTTCTGTAAGTTGGGATGGCTATTTATATGATTGTGATTTTAATCAGATGTTAAAACTTAAAGTAGCAAGTTCCGTAAAACACATTTCAGAATACAATGAAGAAGTATTAAACAATAGGACTATAATTATTTCACAACATTGTTATGGATGTACTGCAGGTGCTGGAAGTAGTTGTCAAGGAACTGTCATTCCTACAGAGGCAGGAATCTCATAAAATGAAACTAAAAATAATATCCATACTGGCTTTTTTTTTAGTGGCACAGATTGGTAACGCACAAGAATCATTAAATGAAGTTTTAAAAAAGCATCATAAAAGTGATATTCCATATATTTCTGCAACGGAACTAAGGATGCAGCAATCCAAAAATGAAGTAATAATTTTAGACAGTAGAGAACTCCAAGAATATAAAGTTAGTCATATTGAATCTGCTATTTCAGTTGGTTTTGATGTTTTTTCAATGGAAAATATTTTTAAGATCGTCAAAAATAAAGAAACTCCTATTGTCATTTATTGTACTCTAGGAATACGGTCTGAAATGATAGCTGCTCGACTTAAAAAAGCGGGTTATAAAGATGTTAAAAATCTTTACGGTGGGATTTGTGAATGGAAAAATAAAGAATACAAGGTGATCGATTCAACCCAACAAAAGACCAATAACATTCATACATATTCTAAACAATGGAGTCGGTGGTTATTAAATGGAAACCCTATTTATTAATATGATAGCTTCAAAAAATGCATTAATAATTTTTACTCGCAACCCAGAACTTGGAAAGGTAAAAACACGTCTTGCCGCCACTATAGGAAATCAATCGGCCCTGGAGATTTATAAATTATTAATCCATCATACTGTTAAAATAACCTCCACAATAAATGCAAATAAATATGTTTTTTATTCAGAAAATATTCAAAAAAATGATGCTTGGAATCCATCAATTTTTAAAAAAGAATTACAAAACGGAAAGGATTTAGGAGAACGAATGCAAAATGCATTTGATTTACTTTTTAAAAAAGGATATCAAAAAATAGTCATCGTTGGAAGTGATATTTACGAACTTAATTCAGAAGATATAGAAGATTCATTTATCACTCTTAAAACGAGTTCTTATGTTATAGGTCCTGCTAAAGATGGTGGATATTACTTATTAGGCATGACACAATTAAATAAAAATATATTTGAAAATAAAAATTGGGGAACGGATACTGTCTTCAATGATACCATCATAGATTTAAAAGAAAATGTAGTAGTTTTATTATCTGAAAAAAATGACATTGACATATATGACGATATTAAAAACATGGAAGTCTTTAATCAATTTTTGATTAAAAAATAATTAACATAAATACTATGAAAAAACACATACAAGAAGCTGTAGCTTATTTAACAGATATGGGGTTTGACACTCCTGAAATAGGGATAGTATTAGGAACAGGCCTAGGTAAATTTGTTGATGAAATAAATAAAGAAACTTTTGCTAGCTACAAGCAAATTCCCAATTTTCCAACTACAACTGTTGAGTTTCATCAAGGAAAGTTAATTTATGGAACTTTAGAAGGAAAAAAAGTGGTTGTGATGCAAGGTAGATTTCATTTATATGAAGGTTATTCAGCCTATGAGGTTACATTTCCAATTAGAGTAATGCATGAATTAGGCATTACAAAACTATTGGTAAGTAATGCAGCAGGAGCTATCAATAAAGACTATAAAAAAGGGGAGCTTATGTTAATTGATGATCACATTAATTTACAAGGAGGCTCACCACTCGCATTTAAAGGAATCGAAGAAATGGGAAACCGTTTTGTAGATTTAAACCAACCCTATGATGCAACCATGAATAAGAGAATAGAAGTAATTGCTAAACGAAATAATATCACTATTCAAAAAGGTGTTTACGCAAGTGTAATGGGTCCTCAATTAGAAACACGTGCAGAATACCGTTATTTAGGAATTATTGGAGCAGATGCTGTTGGAATGAGCACCGTGCCAGAAATTATTGTAGCAAATCATTTAAAACTACCAGTGTCTGCGGTTTCTGTGATCACCGATGAATGCGATCCAGATAACTTACAAGCAGTAAATATTCAAGAAATTATTGAAATTGCTGGAAAAGCAGAACCCGATATGATCTTGTTATTTAAAGAATTAATCAAAGAGTTATAAAAATATTTTATAATAAAACTATCTATAAATTATTAATTAAAAAGACATCCGCATTGGCGGCCAATAAATATGAGTTACTTACAAACTACGCACGATATATACAAAGATGCAGCACTAACTCCCGATATTGGCTTGTGTTGCACTACCAATCCTATTTGGGAATTACCAGGGTTAAAAATCCCAAAAATAATGCAAGAAATGAATTACGGTTGTGGGAGTACTGTAAATGCTCGCGATTTAACAAATAATCCGAAAACACTATATGTTGGTGTAGGTGGTGGTATGGAACTACTTCAGTTCTCCTACTTTTCTCGACACAAAGGAGGAGTTATTGGAATTGATGTAGTGGATGAAATGCTGGAAGCTTCAAAGAACAATTTTAAAGAAGCAGAAGAATTAAACCCTTGGTTTAAAAGTGAATTTATAGATTTAAAAAAGGGCGATGCCTTAAATCTTCCAGTAGGCGACAACACTATCGATGTTGCTGCTCAAAACTGTTTATTTAATATTTTTAAAGCTGAAGATTTAAAACGTGCTATTGAAGAAATGTATCGAGTTTTAAAGCCACATGGCAGGTTAGTAATGAGCGATCCTACATGCGAACAACCAATGAACGATGAATTAAGAAATGATGACAGATTGCGTGCATTATGCTTAAGCGGTAGTTTACCAATTAAAGAATATGTAAAAGCATTGACCGATGCTGGCTTTGGTACAATTGAAATTAGAGCTCGCAAACCATATCGTATTTTAGATCCTAAAAGCTATCCTACGAAAGAATTAATTTATATTGAAAGCATTGAAATTGCAGCGATTAAAGACCCTGTTTTACCTGACGGCCCGTGTATTTTTACTGGTAAAGCTGCTATTTATTATGGAAAGGAAGATTATTTTGATGATAAAAAAGGACATATATTATTAAAAAATCAACCCATTGCAATTTGTGATAAAACAGCAGGACAATTAGAAGATTTGGGAAGAAATGACATCCACATCTCAGAATCTACTTTTCATTACGATGGTGGTGGCTGCTGCTAATTAATTATTATTGTTAAGCTTGATTATATTTTTCCGACTTAATAATCAATAATAAAATAAATAATAGGTATGGGTTTTAGTATTTTAATTCTATCAATGGCATTGATTTTCAATTCAATTGACATTCATAAAACGGAGTTGAATCGACCAATTTCTGAAATTGTAATAGTGGAAAATTTTAATCATTCCGATTGGAATATTCTTCTTCAAAAATATGTTTCAGAAAAAGGAATTGTAAATTACAGAGCGTTTAAAAAAGAGGAATTAAAATTAAAATCCTACTTAAACTCGCTTTCTAATAACTATCCTTCAGAAACTTGGTCTAATGATAAAAAAATGGCCTACTGGATCAATGCATATAATGCATTTACAATTCAACTAATTATAGAAAACTACCCGATTTCAAGTATTAAAGATATTAAAAACCCTTGGGGCATTAAATTTATAAACCTAGGAGATAAAATGTTTTCTTTAAATGACATTGAACATGAAATTCTTCGGAAAATGAATGATCCTAGAATTCATTTCGGTATTGTATGCGCCTCTGTATCCTGCCCAAAATTACAGAATACAGCTTTTGAAGCTTCTAATTTAGATAGTAAATTAAATAGTGCGACAAAAGAGTTTTTAGCAGATCCAATGCGAAATAATTTAACTGAAAATAGTATTGAAATATCTAAAATATTTAAGTGGTTTTACAAAGATTTTAAAAATGAAGGTTCATTAATAGATTTTTTAAATAAATATGCTGAAATTACCATTTCACAAAATGCTAAAAAATCTTATAAAGATTATGATTGGAATTTAAATGAATAAAATATCCATTATTATTCCAATATTAAATGAATCGAAAACCATCGTTTCACTATTACAGTATTTAATTAAAAATTCTTCTAGTACTAATATTTCTGAGATAATTGTTGTTGACGGAGGAAGTAAAGATGAATCTTTTAAGTTGGTTTCAGATTTTAATTTATTGAATGATAAAGTAATTTTAATGTCTTCAGAAAGAGGTAGGGCAACCCAAATGAATTTGGGTAAACAAAAAGCTACTGGAACTATTTTATATTTTCTTCATGCCGACAGTTTCCCTCCCAATGGTTTTGACCAATTAATTATTAACGAGGTTAAAAAAGGGAATCTAGCTGGTTGTTTTAAAATGGAATTTAATCATCATCATTGGTGGTTAAGATTGGCTTCTTGGCTCACAAAATTTCAATGGAGAGCATGTCGCGGAGGTGATCAAAGTCAATATATCACCAAGGAATTATTTAAAGAAATTGGAGGTTTTAATGAAAATTATATGATATATGAAGATAATATCTTGATTAATGAACTTTATAAAAGAAATCAGTTTAAAGTAATTCAAAAATCAATTGTTACTTCAGCCAGACTATATGAACGAAGAGGTATCTGGATCCTCCAATATCATTTTTTGACCATCTATTTAAAACGTTGGATGGGAGCATCCGCAGAAGATATTTATAACTATTACAAAAAACATATTGCTTCTTAATTATTTGTCAAATAATTAGCTCTTATGATACTTTCTGCAGGTTTGTTTTGGGGAGTAAACATATGATTATCAAACCCTCCTACTCTTTCATGATCGATAAACCATTTCCATAAATATCCGCCAGCGAACCATTCTTCATTCCATAATTCTTCAAAAATTACATTAAATAAATTAGACTGTGCTTTTAAATTAACACCTTTTAATGTTTGATCACTATTCCAAGGTTCTTTACCTGAAAAATCAACACTTCGATAACCAAATTCTGTAAATAATATTTTCTTATTTACAGAATCTGAAAGTGTTTTCATTTCATTTTTCCATTGGCTCCATCCAGCTTTTATTTCATTAATCGGTGGAGTTTTCGATTCTGAAACTGGAAAATAACCATCTACTCCAATATAATCCAATTGAATCCAAAATGGCACTCTTTTGTATTCATCCCAATTGGCAGCGTAGGTTAATTTACCCTTATAAATATTTTTTACTTCTAAAATTAATTGATTCCAGAATTCTGGACGATGAACAATAAATTGTTCTAACTCTGTTCCTAAGCAAAATAAGTCAACTTGAGTCTCCATTGCCAACCTAGCAAAACCTATAATAAATAGCCGATAAGAATCTTCTAACAACTTCCAATCCTCTTCCGAATTCATTTTTAAATTACCTGTAAATTCTCCACGCCAAATCCATATTTGTGGTTTTAGCATAATTTTTAAATTATTTTCTTTAAGCTTATGAATGTATTGTTTTGCTCCAGAATTTGTTTCTCCAAACCATTGACTGTTAGAATTGAAAATAAGTTCAGGATGTTCTAGGTTCTTTATAAAACCAAAAGGCATTATGGCTGCGTAATTAGAATTTAAACTAAGAATCGGATTGATATGGTTTTGAACTAATGTATCTCTTGAAGCTACAAAACTTATTCCATTTATTTTTGCTTCTTTTTGAGCACAACTATTTAAAAAAGATATACTAAAAAATAAAATGCAAATAAACATTCTGAAATTCATATAAAAATTACATTATACTTATAAAAATACGATTTAAAAATTACTGAATGTACCTTCTTAACAATAATTTATTGTTTCTCTTTTTTCTGTTTGTTCTTACAAAAATTAAAAGATCCACCAATACTAAAATTATATTGGCCAAAAAAGAAAGATTGGCTCGCACTATCAGATTCATTTGAAGTGGTCCTAATATTTGGCATATTAATATAACCACCTTTTAGTTCTGTTTTTATAATTAAATGTTCGAAAAATGTAAAACCAACTCCAAAAAGTGCATGTAAACCGTAACCGGCTAAATTAAATTGATCATAGCGATCGTTATTTAGTAAAAGAGAATTTGTTTTAGGATATATAAAACCAATACCAGTTCCATATAAAAAGTTCATTTTTATACTTTTATGAAGTGTAAATAAATCATCAAATCTCCTAATCTCTGCATTAATATAGTTTAAACCATCTGTATGTTCAAACTCCAAAAAAAACTTTTCTAGTAAAACTGTTTTATTATTATAAACTCCGTCATAGATGGTCTCTGAGTTTTCAATCTCTCCAGATAGCTTTACAAGCTGACCAGATCTAGCAACATATTTCATGTGATCAATACCTAATGATACACTGTAATTATTTTTAAAATAATATCCTAATCTTAAATTATACTGTGGTATTGTAATAGAATTAAATCGAAAATAATTTTCAAAAGTAAAAGGGGTTTGTCTATCTGCTGCTTTTACACTTTTTAATTCAAAATTGTAATTTTCTCCTTCAAATTTAATATCAGAATTTGAATACCAAGACCAATTATAGCCCCAACTTAAAAAAAAATCACCTTTTTTGTGCGCCTTGTTTATGGATGTATTTATATCTTGAGAATAGCCATTAGTGATGAAAATCACCAGCGCTATAATTGAATAAAACTTCATTGATTTAAAATTAATATTTAAAAAAATCAAGAGACAAAACTAATCAAAAATTAAAGTTTATAACTTGAAGTTAAGTTAATATTCTGTGAGAAATATGAGGGTATTAATTTTTTAACAATTCAAACCTTAGAGAGAGGTAATTAACAAGTGGTTTTTGAAATAATTGTTCGTTTAATGATAAGAACTCTAGGTAAGCCTTATAAGGCTCATGCTCAAACTTTAAAATTTAAATATCTTTTTTATTTTGAAGAATCTTAAATTTTAAGAGTACTAATGGAGAGACTCCATCCATTTATTTTTACTAATTTAAATTCCTTTGTGGTTGTTTTAACATTTTCTAAAAACATATTAGTTAACTTTGGATTGCAAATAAAAATTATGGCTATTGAAAAAAAACCAAATCTAATTAAATGGAGCTTAAAATACTCAATCAGCGCAGCGATTGCAGGTATTTTATGTTGTGTTGCACCTGCTGTTTTGTTCATGTTTGGTCTAATGGGTGGTGTTTATGCTATATCATTTGCTGATTTTTTTTATAAAGAAGACGGAAGTTCTGGAATGGGAGCATGGCTTTTAAAAGGAATAGCAATTTGCATAGGTGCTTATGGTATTTTTTCTTTCAGAAAAAAACAAAATCAATGCACTATTGATGCGAAAAGCAAGCGAAAAAATTTAATTTTATTAATCATTATAATCTTATTTTTAGGTGTTGGACTATTTTTATCTCTTGAAAAATGGTCCTCCTGGTATTTTGATAAGCACATCGTTCCAGCGCAGCAAAAAGAACTAAAAATTTAGATATAAGAAAAGTTGAATAAAATAATCAAGGTCATCATTCCTGCTTACAATGAGGAAAAATCTATAATAAAAGTCATTCAAGATATTCCTTCTGTAGTTGATGAAATTATTATAGTCGATAATAACTCTTCAGATCAAACTGCAAAAAATGCCCAGGAAGCTGGAGCTAAAGTACTAACCGAAATAAAAAAAGGATATGGAAATGCTTGCCTAAAAGGAATGTCTTATGTGAAATCTCAAACTCATCAGACCGATATCATTGTTTTTTTAGATGGAGATTTTAGTGATTATCCAGAAGAGCTGACCAAGTTAATAGCTCCTATTATAAATGATAATATTGATTTTGTAATTGGCGCTAGAGTTTCTAGATTTAGAGAAAAGGGTTCCATGACTAGACCACAAATTTTTGGAAATTGGCTGGCAACTACTTTAATGTCACTTTTATTTAATTCAAAATTTACAGATTTAGGACCTTTTAGAGCTATTAAATACCATAAATTATTGGCCTTAAAAATGGAAGACAAAACTTATGGTTGGACAGTTGAAATGCAACTAAAAGCTTTAAAAAATAACTATTCTTATCTAGAAATTCCTGTAAAGTATAGAAATAGAATAGGAGTTTCAAAAGTTTCAGGAACCATAAAAGGCGCTATATTTGCAGGTGTTAATATTTTATATTGGATATTTAAGTATTCATTTAAAAAATGATTTTAGAAACCATCATTATTGTTCTTTACTCTATTGCTCTGCTACTAATTTTCTTGTATGCTTTGGCTCAACTTAATTTATTACTTAATTTTTTAAAAGAAAAAAACAAAAAATTAAAATGCGAAAAGTTCGACTTTTCTAAACAAAAAGAAATCCCTTTTGTAACCATACAGCTTCCTGTTTATAACGAATTATATGTAATGGAAAGGTTACTAACTAACATTTCCAAATTAGAATATCCAAAAGACAAATTAGAAATTCATGTATTAGATGATTCTACTGACGAATCTTTTGCAGCTACAGCTATTCAAATAAAAACACTTCAAAAAACTGGTTTAGACATTCAACAAATTACTAGATCGGATAGAAAAAATTATAAAGCAGGAGCTTTAAAGGAGGGTTTGAAAATTGCCAAGGGAGAATTCATTGCAATTTTTGATGCTGATTTTCTTCCTCAAAAAGATTGGTTACAAAAAACCATCCCTTTTTTTAAAAACTCAGAAATTGGAGTTGTTCAAACTCGCTGGGGGCATTTAAATAGAAATTTTTCGATATTAACCAGGGTTCAAGCTTTTGCTTTAGATGCACATTTCACCTTAGAACAAGTTGGGAGAAACAGTAAGGGTCACTTTATTAATTTTAATGGAACAGCAGGTGTGTGGAGAAAAAAATGCATCTTGGATGCAGGGAATTGGCAAGGAGATACCTTAACAGAAGATTTAGATTTAAGTTATAGAGCACAACTAAAAAATTGGAAATTTAAATATTTAGTTGACGTTGAAACTCCTGCGGAACTTCCATTGGTAATTAGTGCAGCAAGATCGCAACAATTTAGATGGAACAAAGGAGGAGCTGAAAATTTCCAAAAATTAATATGGAGGGTTTTAAAAGATCCTAAACTCTCTTACAAAACTAAAGTACACGCTTTGCTTCATTTACTTAATAGCACTATGTTTTTAACTATTTTAATGGTAGGTATATTAAGCATTCCAATGCTTTATATTAAAAATGAATATGAGCATCTAAAATATTATTTTTTTGCGATGAGCTTTTTTATCATAAGCACACTTATTTTCTTTGTCTGCTATTGGTATTCTTTTAAAAGTATTTATGGAGGAGGCTTAAAACAATTTATAAAATATATTGGATTGTTTTTTATGTTTTTCACTGTTGCAATGGGATTCTCACTTCATAATTCCATAGGTGTTTTGGAAGGACACTTTGGCAAGAAAAGTGAGTTTATTAGAACTCCAAAATTCAATGTTCAAATGTTGAAAGGTTCTTGGAAAAAAAACAAATATATTTCAAAAAATATTTCATCGAATGTTATTATTGAAGGTTTCCTTGCAATTTATTTTGCATTTGGAATGTATAGTGCATTTATCGTTGGAGATCAGGATGGTGACTTTGGTTTATTCCCATTTCATTTAATGCTTTTTATTGGTTTTAGTTTTGTATTTTTCAAGAGCCTAACCACTAAAGTCTAAATCTTAATTCACAAATTGAATTCATATAATTTACTCATTTTATTATCTTTTTTTTATTCTTTTTCTATAGGTCAAAGTTTTAAATTAAATGATAAACCTGAAAAAATAGTTAAAAATCAAATTGAATTAAGTCATGACAATGATTTTCTTCAATTTACTGATCGGTATTACACAGCTGGAAATTTTATCACCTATAGAAGATTACTAAAAAACAAAAAGTATAAAAGGCAAAATAGTTTCTTTCTTGGACAAGAAATCTATACCCCTTCAGATCTAGAAGAAACTGATATATCGAAATTTGATAGGCCGTATGCAAGTTATTTAGGTTTTAATTTCCAACATACAGTGACTGGAGATGATTGGATTTTTGATTTTTTATATTCTTTTGGTATTACTGGAGGAATTTCAGGTGGTGAATGGATTCAAAATTCATTTCACAGTACAGCTGCAACGGACTCAAGAACAGCTTCTTGGACAGGTCAAATCAATAATAATTTCACTAATAATTGTTATTTCAATTACATAAAAGAATGGGAATTAAACGCTAATCCCTTTAATGCCTATTTCACTATTAATCCTAGTGTAGCAATTGGAATAAAAGATGTGTATATTCAAAATGATTTCGTTTTTTATTTTGGAAAAAGAAACCCAATTCAACATACTGCAGCCTATAATCAATTAGGCGTTTTAAATAATGAATTGTTTTTTGGTATTAGGACAGGCTATAGATATGTGGTTCATGATACAATGCTACAAGGAAATCTAATCGGGGATTCTTCCATTTTTTTAGTGGAGCCAAATCATCATTTATTCATAGTTAACACTGAAATCTATTTTAGAAGAGGTCGTACAGATATTAAAATATATTATAATTATAACAGTTCAGAAACAATAAATACCGATTATCACTTAACAATGACATTATCATTAGCTAGAAATTTTTAAATTTATTATTATACATCAAATAGAACTTTAATTTTACTATTTTTAAAATTTAAATGCAAGAAGAATTAGACAGCATAATTTTAGATTTTAATTCAGAGAGTTTATTCTTTCTAAACCTAACCCTTGCGGTGATCATGTTTGGAGTTGCTTTAAACATAACCGTATCAGATTTTTTAAGAATTATTAAAAACCCAAAAAGCATATTAATTGGGATTTTATCTCAATTTATATTGCTTCCAGCATTCACTTTTTTATTAGTGACTATCATACAACCTATTCCTAGTATTGCTTTAGGGATGTTCATGGTTGCTGCCTGTCCAGGAGGTAATATATCTAATTTTATGACCAGTTATGCAAGAGGAAATGCAGCACTTTCAGTTAGTTTAACAGCAGTGGCTACACTCTTGGGAATTGTAATGGTTCCCTTAAATTTTCAGTTATGGTCTGGATTTTATGAACCTACTTCAGATTTAATAAATACCATATCATTATCACCGCTAGCGATGATTAAATTAATTTCTTTATTATTAGGAGTTCCTTTAATTTTAGGTATGTTAGTTCGAAATTACATTCCAAATTTCGCTTTAAAATCAGCTCCTATTTTTAAAATAGGCTCTATTTTATTTTTTCTAGCGCTTATTATTTTAGCATTATCAAAAAACATTGGTATTTTTAAAAATTACATTCACTATGTTTTTATTATTGTATTAATTCATAATATTTTAGCATTAACTTTAGGTTATAGTATTGCTAGTATTACTGGCTTATCTAAAAGGGATAGACGTACTTTAGCCATCGAAACTGGAATACAAAATTCTGGTTTGGGAATGTTATTAATTTTTAGTTTTTTTAATGGTCTAGGAGGAATGGCACTTTTAGCTGCTTTTTGGGGAATATGGCATATTGTATCTGGACTAATTATAGCAACTTATTGGTCTAAAAGACAAATTTAAATCGCACTTATTTTGAAATTACTTTGGTTCAGTTTTGTACAGTTTTACCTCACAGTAGGGTTTAAATTTTATTATAAAAAAATAGATGTAATTTATAAAGAAAAAATCCCAAAGGATAAAGCTATTATTTTCTTATCCAACCATCAAAATGCATTATTAGATCCTTTGCTAGTAAGTACTAGTAGTACTCGAAAAAATTATTTTCTTACGAGAGCAGCGGTTTTTAAAAATTCAACAGTTGCAAAACTGTTAAATAGTTTGCAAATGCTTCCTGTTTATAGAATGATAGACGGAGTAAATACCATTCAAAAAAATAGAGCGATTTTTACTTTCTGCACTAAGTTACTTGATCAAAAAAAATCTATTATATTATTTCCAGAAGGAAGTCATTCCCTTAAGCGTAAAGTTCGTCCTTTAAAAAAAGGAGCTGCTAGGATAATTCAGGAAACCTTACAGAAATTTCCTAAAAGAGAAATTATAATTATACCTGTTGGAGTAAATTATCAAGCTCCAACTGAGTATGGAGATTCCATGTCTGTTTATTTTGGCAAGCATATTTCACCTACTAAATTTTGGGATGGCAGCCAGCTTGACATTCAAGAATTAAACAAAACTATCTCTGCAGAACTCAAACAACTAACCAGTCATATAGAAAGTATTTCAGACTATGAGCAAAACCTAAAAAACCTAATAAATTTAAAGGTAGATTTCACTTCTCCAGTAGCAGTTAACAAATGCCTCCAAAGTGATTTTTTAAAGACTGAAAATAAAATAAAAGAACCATCAAGTATGTATGCATTTTTTCTGTCTCTTATACACATCTCCGAGCCCACGAGA
>CAJXVL010000030.1 GCA_913061205.1 uncultured Flavobacteriaceae bacterium
ACTGCAACTGGATTAACTGCAGGAACTTATATAGTAACAGTAACGGATGCTAATGGATGTATGACAACAGCAGAAGTAATAATTACACAACCAGATGCAGCATTAACAGCAGCGATCACATCACAAGAAAATGTATTATGTTTCGCAGATGCAACAGGATCAGCTACGGTAACTGTAGAAGGAGGTACAGAAGATTATACTTATTCTTGGAATACTACACCAGAACAAACTGGTGCTACTGCAACTGGATTAACTGCAGGAACTTATATAGTAACAGTAACGGATGCTAATGAATGTATAACAACAGCTGAAGTAATAATCAGTGAGCCACAGTCATCTTTAGAAGTTGAAATAACATCACAACAAAATGAATTATGTTTTGGTGATGCAAACGGAGCTGTAGATATCTCAGTAAGTGGTGGAACACCAAATTATTCATACTTATGGAGTACTGCAGATGGAAGTGGCTTAGAAGTAGACGCTGAAGATCAATCAGGATTAACAGCTGGAACTTATGTAGTACAAATAACAGATACTAATAGTTGTATTATTTCTCAAACAGTAATTATTGAAGGACCACAGTCAGTATTAATAGCAACGATTAGTAATGAAGTAGATGTACTATGTTTCGGAGATGCAACAGGTTCAGCCACTGTATTTGTTGAAGGAGGAACAAACGGTTATACCTATTCTTGGAATACTATTCCAGAGCAAACAAGTACTACTGCAACTGAATTAATAGCTGGAACTTATATGGTAACAGTAACAGATGCTAATGGTTGTAATACATTAGCTGAAGTAATAATCAGTGAGCCAAATTCACCATTATCATCAACGATTACGTCTCAAGTAGATGTACTATGTTATGGTGATGATTCAGGAGAAATTGATCTTACTGTTAATGGTGGAACACCAGATTACACCTACTTATGGAGTACTACAGACGGAAGTGGCTTAGTAGCAGACACTGAAGATCAATCAGGATTATCTGGAGGTACTTATAATGTTTTAATTACAGATATAAATGGATGTACCACATTAAACACAGTAACAATAAGTGAACCACAATCAGAATTAGATGTGTTAATAATATCTCAAGTAGATATTGATTGTGGTAGCTTAGGTTCTGTAACAGTTGAAGCTAGTGGAGGGTCATTACCATATGAATACAGTTTGAATGGTGGATCAGCTCAGAGTAATGGAATATTTAATGACTTAAATCAAGGTGATAATATTATTATTGTTACTGATTTAAATGGATGTACATTCTTTGTGCCTGTATTTATCGAAAATGATTGTATTGCTCTTTTTTATAAAGAAGGAGAATGGAATGATGAAAATGGTAATGGAGCTGCTGATGTAGGTGAAACAATTTCCTATACGTTTAGTATTACAAATACAGGAGAAGATTCTATTTACAATTTAATAATATTAGATCCATTACCAGGTATTATTGTTCAAGGAGAGCCAATTTTAGAACTATTGCCTCAGGAAACAGATGACACAACATTTACAGCAATATATAATATTACACAGGAAGACTTAGATAATGGTGAAGTTACAAATCAAGCTATATTTATAGGTGAAAATATAGAGGGTAATGAAATAATAGCAGCCAGTTCTGATGATCCGTCAACTAATGAAAAAAATGATCCAACAATAGTTACACTACCAGGTGTAGCAGGTATATTTTTCGAAATATTTAATGGAGTAACTCCTAATGGAGACGGATTTAATGATTATTTCCAAATAGATGGTATTGATCAATTCCCAAATAATAATGTTCAGATTTTTAATCGTTGGGGAATTCTAATCTTTGAAGCAAATGGGTATAATGAATCAAGCAATATATTTACAGGCGAATCTAACGCTAGGGCTAATATAGGAGGAGATAGAAATGTACCAACAGGAACTTATTTCTATGTGATTACATTTTCAGGTGAAAATCCAGGAAAAAATAATTATTCAGGTTATTTATATATAAACAGATAGATAAAATTTTATTCCCAAGAGTTAAATTCTCTTGGGAATAAAAAGACTTAATATAAAAAAAGGTTTTTCTTCTTATTTCAATGTAGCTACTTTTTTTTAAATAGTAAATAAGTATATGAGTTCTTTTACTCTTTGTAAACAGTTATGCGTCTAATTATACTTTTGTTTAATTAATCTTTTACATAACATCACTTTTCTGTCATTTAAAAAAAAACAAGTACTATAAATAATAAATAGGTTTTGTTCCACAACTATTAATGTTAAAGCTACATCAATTGTGATATTATTTAGAATATTTCTTGAAATAAAATATACTTTTATATTAAAAGTAATTAATTGTAAGTGGCTAAGTGTTTTTGATGTAAATAAGTATAAACTTAAATTTTTATGGTTTTTTTGGTTTAAATTATATTGCCAAAGCCTTATGTAATACAGTACTTTATTGTATTGTTTGATTAATTAATATGTTGTTTATCGATTTTTTTTGCCTTTCGGCTAAAACATCAATATTTGTAGGATAATTCCTTAATGTTGGTTTATTTTTGAAATGAAATTAAGATTTTAGACATTCAGAATTTTTTACATATGAAGATAATAAAATATATAAAAATGCAAAAAAATACTTCTGTACATTATAATAAATTACTCTTTTTTGTAATTGTTTTAGTAGCAATCTTTTCTGGAAATGCTCAACAAGATCCACAATACACTCAGTATATGTATAATACTCAGGTAATCAATCCTGCATATGCAGGTAGTAAAGATGTATTAAGTTTTGGACTTTTATACCGTACCCAATGGGTAGGTCTAGAAGGGGCACCAAAAACAGGGACATTTACAATTGATTCTCCAATTGGATCACTAGATAAAATGGGACTTGGCCTAACAATAGTACGAGATGAATTAGGGCCTTCTATTAATTCCAATATTACAGCAGATTATTCATATTCAATTAATACATCTCTAACTTCACAATTATCATTTGGTATAAAAGCAGGTGTTGATATCCTAGATGTAGATTTTTCAAGATTGAATATTGCAGATCCAGGTGATATTTTTGAAACTAATATTGAAAATAAAGTTTCACCTCAAATTGGTGCTGGAATTTATTTTAATACTTATAAATTTTATGCTGGATTATCAGTGCCAAACTTTTTAGATACCGATCACTTTGATGAATCTACCCTTATTGATCCAGAAACGAGTCAGTCAATTGGATCTTCAACGGCTAAAGATAGACTGCATTACTTTTTTATAGCGGGTTATGTATTTGATTTAGGCGAAAATTTAAAATTTAAACCAGCAACGATGTTTAAAGCAGTTGCAGGATCTCCATTACAAGCAGATATGTCTTTTAACTTTTTATTATATGAAAAATTAACTTTAGGTACTGGATATAGATGGGATGCAGCATTAAGTGCATTAGCAGGTTTTCAATTTACAGATCAAATTTTTATTGGTTTTGGTTATGATTTTGCAACAACAGAGATTAAAAGTTATAGTGGAGGTTCTTATGAATTTATGTTACGATTCGATGTATTTAACAAACCAGAGAGAATATTAACACCAAGATTCTTCTAAAAAAGAAATAGACATGAAATTATTTTTAAAAATAGCATACTTATTAGCTATAATATTATTGTTTACTGGTAATGCCTTTTCACAAAAAGGTAAAGTAGCAAAAGCAAATAAAAGTTTTGATAAGTATTCATATATTGATGCTAGAGAAATATATCTAGCGGTAGTGGAAAGTGGATATGAATCTGATGAAATTTATAAAAGATTAGGTGATACTTATTATTATAATAGCGAATATAAAAGTGCCTTAAAATGGTATTTAAACTTGATTCATGAATTTCCTAATGATATTGAACCAGTTTACTATTATAGAGGAGCACAATGTTTGAAAAGTGCAGAAGAGTATGAAGAGTCTGATAATATGATGAAGTTATATTACAAAAATGGAGGCAATAAAATTGTAGTAAAAAACTTTTCTGAAAATCCAGATTATTTAAACAGTATTGCAGAAAACATAAGAGATTTTTCTATTGATACAACTTCAGTTAATTCTGAGCTTTCAGATTTTGGACCTTCATTTTATGGTGATAAAATTATATTCTCTTCTTCACAAAAAGATGAAAGCGGAAAAATATTAAGTTGGAATGGTTTACCTTTTCTTGATTTATATCAAGCAGATATGGATGAAAAAGGAAATCTTTCTAACATTACTAAATTAGATGGAGATATTAACACACAATATAATGAATCTTCAACAGCAATTACAAAGGATGGTAAAACATTATATTTTACTAGAAATAATTTTATAGAAGGAAAACAAGGTAGGGATAGCAATAAGACAATTCGACTTAAACTATACAAAGCGACTAAAAGTGGGGATACTTTTTGGGGTAATGTAGTTGAATTACCATTTAATGGTGAAGAATTTTCTGTTGCGCATCCCACCTTAAGTAACGATGAAAATCGCCTATATTTTGCTTCTGACATGGAAGGAACTTATGGTCAGTCAGATCTTTGGTATGTAAATATTTTAGAAGATTATACTTATGGAATACCTGTAAATTTAGGTGCAACCATTAATACAGAAGAAAGAGAAACTTTTCCGTTTATTAGCGATAAGAATAATTTATACTTTGCATCAGATGGTCATGTTGGACTAGGAGGGTTGGATATTTTTGTAACCAATTTTAATGATGACGGTTCTATTTCTGACAATATTACTAACTTAGGTCGGCCAACAAATAGTACTTCCGATGATTTTGGATTTATTATGAATGAAGAAAACGGAATAGGCTTTGTTTCTTCAAATAGAAGCGGAGATAATGGTTCCGTTGATGACGAAATATATTTACTAAACGAAAGATGTACAATAACAGTTGAAGGAATTGTAACTGACATTGATACAGGAGTTCTAATTCCTGGGGCAGTTGTTTCGTTAATGGATGAAGTAAATAAGCTAGTAGATTCTGCAATCGTAGGGCTAGATGCTAGTTTTAGTTTTACTGCTGATTGCAGTAAGCAATATGCTTTAAGAGTTATGAAGAATCAATATACACCTAAAGAAGAGCTAGTCAAAACACCAAGTGAAACAGGAAATATTATGTTTCCGATAAGTTTAAAACTAATTGGGTGTCCTCCTAATGATTTAGGTTGTAGACTTTCTTTAGAACCGATTTATTTTGGTTTTGATAGGTTTAATATTGATCCAGATGCAAAAGTTGAATTGGCTAAAATATTAGCAGCGATGCAAGAATATAAAGAGTTAAATATTCATATTGAATCCCATACAGATGCTAGAGGTGAGGATCTATACAATGAATTATTATCTGAAAAAAGAGCACAATCAACACTTAATTGGTTAGTAGATCAAGGTATAGATCGCAATAGGTTAAGTGCAAAAGGTTATGGAGAAAAACAACTGGTTAATGAATGCTTTAATGGAATTAAATGTTCGGAGGAAGATCATCAACTTAATAGACGATCCATGTTTATTATTCAAAATTAAAAACAACTAACCTATATTTTAAAAAAGCGTTTAATATCTTTATTAAACGCTTTTTTTTTATACCACTTCATTTTGTATTTTTGAAAAAAATAAATAGGTTATGGTGATTGAAGAGCAAGTGATACTTGTAAATGAAAAAGATGAACAAATTGGGCTTATGCCAAAACAAGAAGCACATGAAAAAGCAATTCTTCATAGGGCATTTTCAGTTTTTGTTTTTAATGATAAAAATGAGCTGCTGCTTCAACAAAGAGCATTAGAAAAATACCATTCGCCAGGTTTATGGACCAATACTTGTTGTAGCCATCAAAGAAACGGAGAAAGTAATATAGGCGCTGGAAAACGCAGATTAAAAGAAGAAATGGGTTTTGTCACTGAACTTTCAGAAGCCACATCATTTATATATAAAGCTCCCTTTGATAATGGTCTTACAGAACATGAATTCGATCATGTATTAGTTGGTAAATACAATGCTGATCCGATTGTAAATATTGAGGAAGTTGCGTCTTGGAAATGGGTGCTTTTGGATGATGTTAAAAAAGATATGGCAATGCACCCTGATAGATATACCGCTTGGTTTAAAATTATTTTTAATAAATTTTATAAATATTTAACTATATGAGTTTAACAGTTTTTAGAAAGTCACATTTCAATGCAGCACACCGTTTGTACCGATCCGATTGGGATGATGATAAAAATAAAAAAGTATTCGGAAAATGTAGTAATCCAAATTTTCATGGCCATAATTATGAACTGGAAGTAGGTGTCACCGGAGAAATTGATCAAGAGACCGGTTTTTTAATTGACATTGTAGAACTAAAAACAATAATGAAAGAAGAAATAGAAGACTATTTAGATCATAAAAATTTAAATTTAGATGTTCCCGAGTTTAAAGATTTGAACCCTACTATGGAAAATATTGCAATATTTATATGGGAAAAATTAAGTGCTATTTTATTAGATAGGTATAAAATTGTAGTCACTTTATTTGAAACTCCAAGAAACTTTGTGGTATATGACGGTAATTAATTGACATATTTGAATAAAAATCAATTAAAATATCCAATAAAATTTATTCCTATTTTAAAAGAAAAAATTTGGGGAGGAAATAAATTAACTGCATTACTTAACAAAGCTAGTAAAAATAATATTGGTGAAAGTTGGGAAATATCGGGTGTTAAAGACAATGTTTCCATTGTAAGTAATGGATTGCTAAAAGGGAAATCCCTAAAAGAATTAATTACAACCTTCGAAGGCGCTATCTTAGGTCATAAAGTTTTTAAATCTTTTGGGAATAATTTCCCATTGTTATTTAAATTTATTGATGCAAATAAAGATTTATCAGTACAACTGCATCCCAACGATCAATTAGCTAAAAAGCAGCACAATTCTTTTGGCAAAAATGAGATGTGGTATGTTTTAGGTATAGAAGAAGGTGCTAAATTAATTTTGGGGTTTTCAAAACAAGTTGATCAAGAAATTTATCAAAAACACCTTGTCGAGAATACCCTTTCCGAAATATTACAATATAAAAATGTTAAGAAAGGAGATTCGTTTTTTATAGAAACAGGTACGGTTCATGCTATTGGTGCTGGAGTAGTTCTTGCGGAAATTCAACAAAGCTCTGATATAACTTATAGGATTTACGATTATAATAGGCCTGGATTAGATGGAAAGTTAAGGGAACTTCATACCGATTTAGCAATTGATGCTATAAATTTTGAAAGCAAAACAACTGAATTAGATTATAAAGATGAAATTAATATTCCAGTACGATTATGCAAGTCAAAATATTTTTATACCAACAAATTAATTATCTCAAATTCTATACATCGCGATTTAAGTTTGATTGATTCCTTTATTGTTTATATGTTTTTAGAAGGAGAAGGAACCATTAAAGTTAACGAGTATTCAGAGACTTTTAAAGAAGGTGATACGGTTCTTATTCCTGCATTAATTGAGAATATTAAAATTATATCAAAATCTGCAATATTTTTAGAAATTTATATCCCCTAATGGATTGAAAATGTAGTACTTTTGCAAAAATTAAAAAACACTATGGCAAATATACGCGATTTAAAAAAAGACATCAACTACGTTTTAGGAGATATCATTGAAGCTGTTTATTTATGGGAGCTAACAAATCCAAAAAAAGAAACTAAAAATTCTGAAGCAATTATTGATGAAGCAATTAATGTTTTTGACGAATTAATTGCTAAAATTAACCTTAAAAATGTTGAGAATAGTAAGCAACATTTTAAAGGGATTAATCAAGAATTAGAAGAAAAAGGAAGAATATTAATTGATAAAATTAACGACTTAAGTTAATTTTCTAATTTTTTTCTAGACACTATTAAAGACTCTAAATCCTTACCGTATTTAGAGTCTTTAATTTTTGGTGTAAGATTGTTATAAACAGAGTCTAAATAAACAAGCTTAGTGTCATTTACGTGACTTACCATTAAATAAGGTGATATTTCAAAGTCCTTATTTGATAAAGCAAAACTTATAGTTGCTAAATATTTTTTAGCAAGAATTGAATTTTGATTGCTATTTAGTTTAATAACTAAAGAATCATTTCCTTTCTTTTTTGCTTCAAAAATTTGTTCAATTAGCTCTAGATTTCTATCGGAATAACGATCAATTATTTTTTTATAGGTTTTATATTTTTCTTGATTATTAGATCCAGTAACCTTTGCATCTATAGCGAAATTTGTCAAGGTAGTACTAATGTTGATAGGATTTGATTCAGCAAAAAAAGAAATGCGATCATCTTTTAAAATACCATTTTCTAAACGTACGTTTAAATAATAAATTTCAGGTTCTAGGATTGTTTCCTTAAAACTAAATAAAGAATTACCATTAACAAAAACAGAATCAACAGAAACTAACAAAGAATCTTGTATTTTTTGAAGTAATAAAGTTCCTTTTTTAAGTCCCTTTACATTCCCTGTAAGTGTCATTTTATCTTCATTACTTGAGCAGGCAGTAAATAGAATTAAAACTGTTAAGATTGTTAAATATTTATTCATTTTAAATCAATTTTTAGAGGAATAAAGATGTTTTAATAGTTAATGAATTCATTATGAAACTGCTGCTAATTGCATTAAAATAGTACAAATAATTGCCCCTAAAGTTCCCACCGCATAACCAAAAACAGCTAATAGAACACCTACGGTTGCAAGTGATGGATGAAAAGCAGATGCGACAATAGGAGCAGAAGCTGCACCTCCCACATTGGCTTGACTACCCAATGCTAAAAAGAAGTAAGGTGCCTTAATTATTTTTGCAATTAAAATAAGCAATCCTGCATGAATACTCATCCAGACAATACCAATTAGAATTAATCCGGTATTGTCCAATATTAAGGTTAAATCCATTTTCATACCAATAGTTGCCACCAGGATATATATAAATACACTACCAAATTTACTTGCACCTGCTCCTTCATAATTTTTAGCTTTGGTAAACGATAAAAGTATAGCTATAAGGGTCGCAATACTTATCATCCAGAAAAATTTTGAACCTAAAAAGGTAAATATATTCCTGTTTGTTGGGTTTTCTATATTAGCCACAAAATCATTAAAAAATGGAGCTAAAACACCAGCAAATAAGTGTGCAATACTGACAGACCCAAATGCAATCGCTGCAATAATCATCAAATCTGTTAAGGAAGGGTTTCGTTTTATTTTTTCGGTAAATGTTGAAACTTTTTCTTTTAAATTATCAATAGCTGAAGTATCTGCTTTAAGCCACTTGTTTATTCTTTTTCGCTTACCAATACCAATAAGTAATATTGCCATCCAGATATTGGCTATCACGATATCGACAAAAACCATTCCGCCATATAATTTCTGGTTATAACCATAAATCTCTAACATTGCGGTTTGGTTGGCACCTCCACCTATCCAGCTTCCAGCTAGAGTAGATAGTCCTCTCCATACTGCATCTGGTCCAACTCCTCCAACGGTTTCTGGTGAAAAAGTTGAAATTAATAAAATGGCAATTGGACCTCCAATAATAATACCAATAGTTCCTGTAAAAAACATAACCAATGCTTTCCAACCTAAATTAAATACTGCTTTTAAATCGATACTCAATGTCATTAAAACCAATGCTGCTGGAAGTAAATACCTGCTTGCAACAAAATACAAATTAGTGCCTCCTTCTATAACATCACCATTTTCTTTTATCGTAATCCATTCTGGAGCTATAAGTCCAACGGTTGTAAACAAAGCTGGGACCATATATGCTAAGAATAATCCTGGTACAATTTTATAGAATTTATTCCAAAACCCGGAGGTTTTAGATTCTGTATAAAAAATAAAACCCAATGCGAGCATTAAAAGTCCAAAAACAATGGTATCATTCGTAAATAATGGTGTGGTGTCTAATATTATTTCTGAGGTTTCTTGCATTTTTTTTATTTTAAAATAAATAATTTTATTGTTTTAATTAGTTTTTTCATGATAGGTAAACCTTCATCATTATATGATTTTTGATTTTCTATTAAACCGCTTTTTATTTCTTTAAATAGATGATTCATATTTGGGATGATTACTAATACTGCATCTGGTTTTGCATTTTTTAATTTTTCTGCTTCTGATACTTGAACTTGCAAATCATTATTTCCGTTAATGATAAGCACTGGAACTGTAAGTTTTGCAATTTCTATTTGAGGATTATAATTCATCCAACTAATCATAAATGGTTGGAGTGAAGGCCTAAATATAGCAGCAAGGAAAGGGCTGTAGTTTTGAGCAAGTCCATTTACACGTAAATCGTCAAAAGATTTTCGTGCATTTTCTACCAATGCAGGTGATTGGTTTTTTAATTGATCTATAACTACATCGTCAATCTCCTGACCAGCACCTGCTAATGAAATAAATTTTGAAACACTGTTTTCTTGAGCAGCTATCATTCCTACTAAAGAGCCTTGACTATGACCGATAATTATTAGTTCTGAGAATCGTTGATCTTCTTTAAAAAAATCAACCACATTAATGGCATCTTTAATGAAATCATTAAAATCGACTTCTCTTTCATCAAAAGTTCCATCTAATACTTGTTTAAAAAACCCCTTATCATATCTGAAAGTTGCAATATTTTTATGATAAAGCCCTTCCGCTAAATATTTTAAAGAATTGTTTTTTAAATTTTTTTGATTTCCGTCCCTATCGGTTGCGCCAGATCCTTGAATTATGATTGCTAAAGGAATTTTTTTTTTATTTGATGGAATTAGTAATGTTCCATTAATGTATGACTGAATACTTAGATCTTCTGAATTAAAAGTTGTGTTTTGAGCAGGGATTATTTCGAAAACAAACAAAAATAACAAAACCAAGTTTAACTTCATTTTAATGATAAATTTTATAAATTTCAATATATAACTTTTTTCAATTTTAACATTGAATTGTTTTTTATAATATGTTATTAATAACTGTAATAGTATCTTTGTATTAAAATAATTCACCATGAAAAAAACGGCTATCTTATTATTATTCATTTTTCTGAACTCGTATGTATCACATTCTTCAGATGATTGGGGTAAAACAGGACATAGAGCTACCGGTGAAATTGCTGAAAAATACCTTTCAAGAAAGGCAAGAAAAGAAATTAATAAATTATTAGATGGGCACTCAATTGCCTATGTTTCTAATTATGGTGATGAAATAAAAAGCGATAAAAATTATAGAAAATTTAGTCCTTGGCATTATGTTAATTTTCCTTTCGATAGCAGTTACGAAGTTCATCCCAAAAATGATAAAGGTGATTTAATAATTGGAATAAATACCTGTATTGAAGTTTTAAAAAACAGTGATTCCTCAAAAGAGGATAAAGTATTTTATTTAAAAATGTTAATTCATTTTATGGGAGATTTACACCAACCTCTTCATGTTGGAATGGCAGATGATAAAGGAGGAAATGATTTAAAAGTAAAATGGTTTAATAATGGAACTAATTTACATGTTGTATGGGATTCAAAAATGATTGATAGCTACGGAATGACTTATACCGAAATAGCAATTAATGAAAATAGTTTATCTAAAGAAGAAATAAAGGATATAGCAGGAGGGACCGTAATCGATTGGATGTATGATAGTAGATCTCTTTGTGAAGATGTTTATGATAATATTGAGCCAGGAGCAAAATTAAAATACAGGTATTCTTATGATTATATGAATACCGTATTATTACAATTACAAAAAGGAGGAATTAGATTAGCAAGCATTCTTAATGATATATATGCTAATTAAACATACAAATAAACCCAGTATATCAATAGTAATTGAAGAGGAATTCTTAAAATTAAAACCCACCTAGGGAGTTTTAAGGAAGCTTCTTTATGTATTAACATATGAACATGTATTGGTATAAAGAGTATCAATAATACTAAGATACCAATTGCACCGATATGCTGACTTTCTTGCGTAATTAGCATCAAGCCAAAAATCATTTCCAATATACCAGTGGCTAGCACTAAACTGCTATGCGCTGGAATATACGAGGGCATTATTTTTTTATAAATTTTTGGTATTCTAAAATGATTAGCTCCACCAAGAATAAATAATAAAGCTAATACGTATTGATGCCATGGAAACATAAAATATATTTTCTTTAAAAATACAAAAAAAACCTCTTTTTCAATTAAGAAAAAAAGGTTTGGATTTTAAACTTTAAAATGATTATTTAATCATATCAAAACTTCGTTTTATAAAGGTGGTTAATTCTTCACCTTTTAAAAGGTTTTGCGATAAACGTGCTAAATCTAATGCTTGATTAACCAAACGCTCTTTCTTTTTTGCAGTTTTAGTACTTAGTATTTCGCCAATTAATTCATTATTGGTATTGACTACTAAATTATACATATCTGGCATATTACCCATCCCAAACATACCGCCGCCGCCGCCGGATTGTTGCATCTCTTTCATACGTCTCATAAACTCTGGTTGTGTGATGATAAATGGATTGGCTTTGCTATCCATAGCTTCTAATTGAACCGTAAATTTATCTTGAGGAATAATCCCAGTTAAAATAGTGGTTAAAGACTTTTTTTCATCTTCGTTTAACTTAGATATTTGTTCCTCATCTTTCTTAATTAAATTGTCGATATGATCTCCATCTACTCTTACAAAAGTTACATTTTCTTCTGTAGATTCTAATTTTTGAATTAAATGTGAAACGATAGGAGAGTCTAGAAATAATACTTCATATCCCTTCTCTTTTGCTGCATCAATATAAGCGTGTTGCTCGTCTTTATTTGAAGCATATAAAACCACTAATTTGTCATCCTTATCTGTTTGTAGTGGTTTGATTTTTTCTTTTAATTCTTCAATAGTAAAAAAGGTATTATCTACTGTTGGGAATAAAGCAAAAGCTTGTGCTTTTTCAAAGAATTTATCTTCAGAAAGCATTCCATATTCAATAACAATTTTAATGTCATTCCATTTTTGCTCAAATTCTTCTCTATTACTATTAAATAAGCTCTTTAGTTTATCAGCTACTTTACGAGTGATGTAACTTGAAATCTTTTTTACAGCACCGTCTGCTTGAAGGTAACTTCTAGAAACATTTAAAGGGATGTCTGGTGAATCAATAACTCCACGAAGCATCGTTAGAAATTCTGGAACAATTCCTTCCACATTATCAGTTACAAAAACTTGATTTTGATATAACTGAATTTTATCTTTTTGCGAATTCATATCATTTGTCATCTTTGGGAAGTATAAAATTCCGGTAAGATTAAAAGGATAATCTACATTAAGGTGAATATTAAAAAGAGGCTCTTCAAATTGCATAGGATACAATTCTCTGTAAAAACTTTTATAATCTTCAGGATTTAAATCTGCAGGTTGTTTGGTCCAAGCAGGGTTAGGATTATTGATTAGATTGTCTACCGTAATCATTTTTTGTGGCTCGGTAGTTTCTTTTCCGTCTTTATCCTTAGTTGTTTTTGGCGTGTGGTCAGGGTCATTTACTTCCTTGGTTCCAAATTTAATTGGAATGGGCATAAATTTGTTATACTTAGTAAGAAGTTCTGTAATACGCGCATCTTCTAAAAATTCTAAAGAATCGTCTGCGATATGAAGAATAATTTCTGTACCCCTGTCTGTTTTGTCTGACACTTCGGTAATATATTCTGGAGATCCATCACATTCCCAATGAACAGCAGGTTCGTCTTTAAAACTTTTTGAAATAATTTCAACTTTTTCTGCTACCATAAAAGCAGAATAAAAACCCAATCCAAAATGACCGATTATACCCTTGTCATCACCAGATTCATCTTTGTATTTCTCTAAAAACTCTTCAGCTCCAGAAAATGCTATTTCATTAATGTATTTTTCAATTTCATCTTTTGTCATACCAATTCCTTGGTCGATGATATGAAGCTTCTTGTTTTCTTTGTCAATTTTTATTTCAATCATTGGATTGCCATATTCTACTTTGGCTTCACCTATGTTGGTTAAATACTTTAGTTTTACGGTAGCATCTGTGGCGTTTGAAATTAATTCTCTTAGAAAAATTTCGTGATCGCTATATAAAAACTTCTTAATTAGCGGAAAAATATTGTCAACCGATACGTTAATAGTTCCTTTACTCATTTTTGTGAATTTTAAATTATTTTATAATACATTACCTTTCAAAAAAAGTACCAAAACTGAGTATCTGACAACTTGACAAAAGAATAAGATTTTAAAATACTATGCGCGCATAACTTATGTTTTCAAATTACTTCGGCATTTTTGAGTTAATACCTATCTTTCCATTCCCAATATTAAATTGTTAATATTGAATTAACCCCGTAAAATATATGTACACATCAAGAATTTCAGGATTGGGACATTTTGTTCCAGAAAATATAGTTACCAATGAGGATCTTTCAAAATTGATGGATACTAATGATGAGTGGATTCAAGAAAGAACTGGTATAAAAGAACGAAGGTGGATTAAAAAGGATAGTGATGAAACTTCAGCATCTATGGGTGCAAAAGCTGCCAAAATAGCGATTGCAAAAGCTGGTATTGATAAGGATGATATTGATTTTATCATTTTTGCGACCCTAAGTCCCGATATGTATTTTCCAGGTTGTGGTGTTCAAATACAGGACATGTTGGATTTACCAACTATTGGAGCTTTAGATGTAAGGAATCAATGTTCAGGTTTTGTATATGCCTTATCAGTGGCCGATCAATTTATAAAAACAGGAATGTATAAAAACATTTTGGTGATAGGTTCTGAATTTCATTCAGGAGGATTGGATATTTCAGATCGTGGCCGAGGAGTTTCCGTGATTTTTGGTGATGGAGCTGGAGCACTAATTTTAACAAGGAGCGACGATGAAAATAGGAAAATTTTATCTACTCATTTACACAGTGAAGGAAAGCATGCCAGAGAGTTAACAGTAGAAGGGCCAAGTATCGCTCATTGGGTTCCAGAAATTTTAAATAACCCAGATGATATTTCTTATTATCCGTATATGAATGGAACTTTTGTATTTAAGAATGCAGTGGTTCGTTTTTCTGAAGTGATAATGGAAGGCTTATTAACTAATGGTTTAACCCCTGCAGATATCAATATGTTTATTCCACATCAGGCCAATTTACGAATCTCTCAATTCGTACAGAAGAAATTTAAATTACGAGACGATCAGGTTTATAATAATATTCAAAAATACGGTAATACAACAGCAGCTTCTATTGTAATAGCTTTATCTGAAGCTTGGGAAGAAGGAAAAGTAAATAAAGGAGATTTAGTAGTCTTAGCCGCATTTGGTTCTGGTTTTACTTGGGCAAGTGCTATTATTAGATGGTAATTTAAAATCTAAAAAAAACATAATTAAAAACATTGAAAGAGGCTTTTTCAATGTTTTTTAGTTTTTGTTAAAAGTGGTTGTTGAAATAAATTATAAATATTCTTTTTTAACAGATTTTTATAAATAAGCCCAAAGGATTTCTTTGGGCTTGTTATTATATTGCGAATACAAACACAAAGCACAACGAAAAAAAACAGATAGTAAATAGAGAGCTACTATATTGAGATAATTAAATGGTAATTGTTAGTATATTTATGTTTTTAACCTATGATAGCATTACACATTATATAAATGAAGAAAACACTTGTAATTGGCGCTAGTTTAAATCCTTTAAGGTATTCTTATAAAGCGATTAACAAATTAGTAGATAAAGGACATCCGGTTTTAGCCATTGGATTAATAATTGGGAAGGTAGCTGGAGTAGAAATTATAACGAACAATAAATCATTCGAAAACATCAATACAGTTACTTTATATTTAAATCCAAAACGTCAAGTAGCATTTTATAACTACATAGTATCATTAAAACCCAAACGTGTATTATTTAATCCTGGAACTGAAAATCTAGAATTTTACACTATTTTAAATGAAAATAATATTGAATATGAAGAAGCTTGTACTTTAGTTTTGTTGTCTACGAATCAATACTAGTCCTAAGAAAGTTATCAATCCATTAATGATTAATATTTCGAACCCTATTTGCTGTCTCTTATACACATCTGACGCTGCCGACGACTCCTTACGTGTAGA
>CAJXVL010000031.1 GCA_913061205.1 uncultured Flavobacteriaceae bacterium
CTAAAATTGGCGAATTACCTTTAGGAGTTCCTCAAAATTTAGTTCCATTTGTAGTCCAAACTGCAGCTGGAATTAGAGAATGTCTATCTGTTTTTGGAGATGATTATAACACTCCTGATGGCACTGCAGTTCGCGATTATATTCATGTTGTAGATTTAGCAAAGGCACACATTATAGCCTTAAACAGATTGTTGAAAAATAAAAATAAAGCAAAGTGTGAGTTTTTTAATATCGGAACTGGAAAAGGAAGTTCCGTGCTGGATGTCATAAATGCTTTTGAAAGAGCTACGAATAAAAAAGTGGATTATAAAATAGTAGACAGACGTGCAGGAGATGTAACTTCAGCTTATGCAGATACTAGTTTGGCCAATAATGAGTTAGGTTGGAAGGCTGAATTAGGTTTAGAGGAAGCGTTGGCTAGTTCATGGAAGTGGCAGGAAAGTTTAAAATAAAGTATTTAAAGTTCAAATGAAGCGCCACTAGTTGTTAGGCTTCTATCTATCTTTCGCATTAGCCCTTGCAATACATTTCCGGGTCCTACCTCAATAAAATGCGTAGCTCCATCTACAATCATTTGCTGCATGCTTTGAGTCCATTTTACAGGTGCAGTTAATTGAGAAACTAAATTCTTTTTAATTTCTGAGGGATCAATGACGGCGGTAGTACTTACATTTTGATAAATAGGACATGCAGGATTTGAAAAAGGAGTATTTTCTATAGCAGCAGCTAATTCTTCTCTTGCTGGTTCCATAAGAGGGCTATGAAAAGCGCCCCCTACTGGTAATACCAATGCTCTTCTTGCTCCAGCTTCCTTCATGGATTCACAAGCTAAATGAATAGCGTTTACTTCTCCAGAAATCACTAATTGACCAGGACAATTATAATTTGCTGCTACCACAATGCCAGGAGTTTCTGTACATATTTTTTCCACAACAGCATCTTCTAAACTTAAAACTGCTGCCATCGTAGAAGGTGTAACTTCACAAGCTTTTTGCATTGCTTGAGCTCTTTTTGATACTAAAAGAAGTCCATCCTTAAAACTCAAGGTTTTATTTGCAACTAAAGCGGATATTTCACCTAAAGAATGACCAGCAACCATATCTGGTTGAAATGATTCGCCCAATACTTTAGCTAAAATAGTGGAGTGTAAAAATATTGCAGGCTGGGTTACTTTAGTTTCTTTTAATTCTTCCGCTGTGCCCTCAAACATTATTTTAGTGATGTCAAAACCTAAAAGTTCATTAGCTTGGTGAAACAATTCTTTTGCTTTGGAAGACTTTTCGTAAAGACTTAATCCCATCCCTGTAAATTGTGCTCCTTGTCCCGGAAAAATATATGCGTTCATCTGTTTATGTTATTTTATTATTGGAGTTTGTAAATCTTTAGTTTTTTTGGAGATGATCATATTTTTAATTCGATTAAAAAATAATTTATTAATTAAATCCTATAAAGTTTAGTTGCTAACAAAAGTTTGATAAGAAAAATCAAATTTATGTTTTTCATCTTTTAAATGGAATTCCTCAGAAATAAGCTTCCAATCATCTGAAGGGATTTCAGGAAAAAAAGTATCTGCTTCAAAAGAGCTATTAACTCTGGTTAATTCAATTTTATCTGCTATTTTCATTCCTAGTTTATAGATTTCTCCTCCGCCAATAATAAAAATTTGGGGATCATTTTTTGCGAGTTCCAATGCTTCAGTCATGGAATGAACAATAATTGCTCCTTCTGGATGGTAATCTGTATTACGTGTAATAACGATATGTACTCTATTTGGCAGTGGTTTCGGAAACGATTGAAATGTTTTTCGTCCCATGATAATATGATGACCAGTAGTTAATTTCTTAAATCGTTTAAAGTCTTTTGGTAAATGCCAAACCAGGTCGTTGTCTTTGCCTAGTTCATTGTTAGATCCAGCAGCAGCTATAATTGTAATCATATTTTTTCCTTCGGGTCTAGTGTTTTTTTTTCAGCTTCTAGTTCTTGTATCACTTCTTTTTCTGCTTTTTTGTCTAATTCAGATATTTTTTCTTCTTGTAGTTTTTTTAGTTTTTCTAATTGATGATTTTCCCATTCTTTATCCATGAATTTATTTTTAACTAAAACATTAAAAACATGGATTAAAAATAAAAAGCCCCATGCTACAATTACCCATACATACCAAGGATAGCCTATTGGATTAATTTCCTTTCCAACTCCTAAAGCTAAATTAATAATAGCCAATAAGATGGTACCAACAATAAAATAAATTAAATGAGAAAGTAATCCTTTTTTTTGAAGAATTCGCTTTCGAGCATATTCGTATTGCTCTCTTTGTTCAGCTTCATTTCGAGATTCTTTTTTAGATTTAGAGAACATACTGTTTTTTAGAATAAATTAAATAGCTACAGCACCTTTAATATGAGGGTGGTGTTCGTAATCTGTTAAAGTGAAATCATCAAATGTAAAATCGAAAATATTTTTCACTTCTGGATTTAAAATCATTTTAGGAAGCGGTTTTAGATCTCTTGATAATTGAAGATCTATTTGCTCTTGATGATTGCTATAAATGTGTGCATCGCCAAAAGTATGAATAAAATCTCCTGCTTCCAGCCCACAAGCTTGAGCCATCATCATAGTAAATAATGCATAGGATGCAATGTTAAAAGGGACTCCTAAAAAGATGTCTGCACTTCGCTGGTATAATTGACAAGATAACTTCCCATTGGCTACATAAAATTGAAAAAAAGCGTGACAAGGAGGTAAAGCAGCTTTGCCATTGGCTACATTATCTGAAAATGTTTTATCGGTATCAGGTAACACACTTGGATTCCAGGCAGAAACTAACATTCTTCTACTGTCTGGATTGGTTTTAATTGTTTCGATGATTTCTGAAATTTGATCAATTTCATCACCATTCCAATTACGCCATTGATATCCATAAACAGGACCTAAATCACCTTTTTCATCTGCCCACTCATTCCAAATACGAACTCCATTTTCTTGAAGGTATTTAATATTGGTATCGCCTTTTAAAAACCATAACAATTCATAAACGATTGATTTTAAATGAAGTTTTTTAGTAGTTACCATTGGAAAACCTTTGCTTAAGTCGAATCGCATTTGGTAACCAAAAACACTTTTAGTTCCTGTTCCTGTTCTATCTTGTTTTATAGTTCCGTTTTCTAAAACATGCTTTATAAGATCGTGGTATTGTTTCATAGATGACTCCTTGGAATAAAAGGGGATTTAATAATAATAGATTCAAATTCTTATGAGGTTAAAAATAAAAAAAAGCTTTAGATAATTATTTCTAAAGGACCTTTATATTATTAAAAGTTATCAACTTAAATAGTGAATAACAAGAAGCTATATATATTTAAAGTAGGGATTTATATCATGCCTTTAAAAGATAAGAACGGAAACCTTTTAAAAAAATGATTAAAATTAATCTTACCCTATTATCATTCCTGCGATGGTAGCTGAAATTAAAGATGCGATACTACCACCGATAAGCGCTTTCATTCCAAATTTTGATAGGGTTTTACGTTGTCCAGGTGCTAATGATCCAATTCCACCAATTTGAATGCCAATGGAAGCAAAATTTGCAAAACCACATAACATGTAGGTGGCCATGATAATTGACTTTTCATAGGTTAAATGAGTGGCATTGGCAACGTTTTTAAGGTCTGCTAGTTGAATATAACCAACAAATTCACTAGCTACTAATTTGATTCCTAAAAGTTGTCCCATCATCATCATATCTTCTTTTGCAACTCCAATTAACCACATTAATGGAGCGAATACAGTTCCTAAAATGGCTTCTAATGAAAGTTGATCATAGGAAGAATTTGCTGCAACCCAGCTGTTAATACTAGTAAAACTTCCAAGCCAACCTAAAATTCCATTGAACATTGCAATAAAGGCAACAAAAACTAATAACATAGCGCCAACATTTACAGCCAACTTCAATCCTTCTGTAGTTCCGATTGCGATCGCATCTAATATATTAGATCCAATTTTTTCTGAAGAAACTTCAACATCTGTATTGATGACCTCAGTTTGCGGATATAATATTTTTGAAATTACAATGGCACCTGGAGCAGCCATGACCGATGCTGCTAATAAATGCTTTGCAAACAGTAATCTAAGCACAGGATCATTACCACCTAAAAACCCAATATATGCAGCAAGAACAGCGCCTGCAACAGTTGCCATTCCTCCAATCATTACTAAAAGTATTTCTGATTTAGTCATTTTTTCTAAATACTCTTTGATTAGAAGGGGAGCTTCTGTTTGTCCTAAAAAGATATTTCCAGCGACACTTAAGCTTTCAGCACCAGATATTTTTAATAGTTTTGATAATAACCATCCAAAGGCTTTAACTACTTTTTGGATAACTCCAAAGTAAAATAATACAGATGTTAATGCAGAGAAGAAGATAATAGTAGGCAATACTTGGAATGCAAAAATAAATCCGAATGTATCCATGTCTACTACCAATCCTTCAAATAAGAACTTACTACCAGCTCTTGTAAATTCTAATATGCTGACAAATACTTTTCCAACAGCTTCAAATGCATTTTGTACAAAAGAAACTTTTAGCACACCAATAGCAATAAATAATTGAAACGCTAAGCCAACACCTACTGTTTTCCAATTAATAGCTCTTCTGTTGCTGCTAAATAAAAATGCGATAAATAACAAGGAAGTCATTCCTAAAACACCTTTCCAAATACTCGTAAAAGAAAATCCTTGACTTGGTATTACTCCCGAATTCGATTCTGATTGCAGTATAGCTTCTTTTTTTTCGCCGATGGAACTTCTAAATTTATAATTCGATCCATTTTCAGTAAATATTAATGTTGAATCGGTAAGCTCGCTTATTTTATACCTTCTTATAGTATCTGTAGGTTGATTGTAATAAAAAATCAATAACTTATTTTGGAACATATAATCTCCAGAAGCTTTTAAGTTTTCTTTAGCTTCTAATTCGTAAGAAAAAGTTCCATCCCTTAGGATTAAAAAGTCTTTTTCTGAATTTATACTTATTATAGATTCTCCTTCTGCACCTTCAATGCTAGAAAACTGCCATTTTTTCTCTAAGTCTTGTCCAAATGATAAAAACTGAACTAAAACTAAAACTCCAACTAATAAATATTTTTGCATAGGATGCTATTGTCTTTTTGAAATCTCGTCTCGAATACTTACTGCTTTTTCATATTCTTCATTATTAACTGCGTCTTCAAGCATTTTTTTGAGTTTTTTTAATGAATGCTTGCTGAAGTCTTCTCGAGTAGAAATAGTAGATTCTTTATCGTCACTAGTGATAAGCTGTTTGATAACAGTAGCTGCTTTCTTGGAAAGATCATTTTTGTAGGGCTCTACTTCCGTTTTAATACCAGCTTTATCTAAAATGTTTTTATAGGTAAAAATTGGTGCATCAAAACGCAGTGCTAAAGCAATAGCATCACTAGTTCTAGCGTCTATTATTTCTTCAATGCCATCTCTTTCACAAATAATACTAGAATAAAAAACACCATCTAATAATTTATGAATAATTACTTGTTGAACAACAATATCGTATCGGATTGCAAAGGTTTTAAATAGATCATGGGTTAGAGGCCTTGGTGGCATAATTTCTTTCTCTAGCGCAATGGCTATAGATTGGGCTTCAAAAGCACCTATGACGATTGGTAATTTTTGATCTCCATTTTCTTCACTCAAAATTAATGCATAAGCACCATTTTGAGTTTGACTATATGAAATCCCTTTAATATTTAGTTTTACTAAACTCATTAAAATATATTAAAAAAAAAGCTGTTTAATTTTTTGGGTTAGCCTAAAATTAAACAGCCCATTTATTAAGGCACAAATTAATAAAAAATTACGCGTTATTAGTTTTAAACTCCTTTAATTTTTCTATTAATAGTGGTACAAACTCAAAAGCATCTCCAACGATACCATAATCAGCAGCTTTAAAGAAAGGTGCTTCAGGGTCATTATTGATTACAACTTTTACTTTTGAAGAATTTACTCCTGCTAAATGTTGAATTGCTCCAGAAATACCAATTGCAATGTATAAATTAGAAGATACTGGTTTTCCAGTTTGTCCCACGTGTTCACCATGAGGTCTCCAGCCTAAGTCACTCACTGGTTTTGAACAAGCAGTAGCTGCACCTAATACCTCAGCTAATTCTTCAATCATTCCCCAGTTTTCAGGACCTTTCATGCCACGTCCAGCAGAAACTACGATATCAGCATCTGCAATAGTTACTTTGTCCTTAGCTTTTTCTATAGAAGCCACCTTGGTATTAAAGTCGTTTTCTGATAAACTTGGAGAGAACGCTTCTGTAGTTAAAGAAGTGTCATTTTCTAAAACACCAAAAGCATTTTTAGCAAGTCCAATTAATTTTGTTTCGGTGGTAATTTCCGTAGTAGCAAACGCTTTATTTGAAAATACGGTTGAGCTTATTTTAAAAGGTGAAGTACTTGTTGGTAATTCCGTCACATTTGGGACAAAACCAGCTTCCATATTCACCGCTAATAAGGGTGCAAGATACTTACTGTTTGCACTGGATGAAATTATTACTACAGGTGATGCTTCCCTTTTTGCAGCTTGTGCAATAGTATCTGCATAAGCTGAAGCATTAAAACTTTGCAATTGATCATTAGAAACCTGAAGAACTTTAGAAGCTCCATATTTTCCCAATTGATCGGTATTGTTACCATTTATGGATATTGCAGTAACCGAGGTTCCCAACATATCGGCTATCCCTTTTGCATAGGATACCGCTTCGAAAGCTATTTTTTTAAACCTACCTTCTTCAGATTCTGTGTATACTAATACTGACATATTTTATTTTTTGTCATCCTGAACTAAATTCAGGACTTTTTTAAACATTTATTTAATTTTATAAGTTTCCGAATTATTTCGGAATGATTTAACCAGCGTCTAAATCACCTTAGCTTCATTGTGTAACAGGTTGATTAATTCATCAACATTGTCAACCAATTTTACAGCACCTTTTGAATCTGGTTTTGAGAAACCTGTAATTTTTGTTTCTATATTGGTATCTATTGGTTCTTTTACTTTTAAAGGTTTGCTACGTGCTTGCATAATACCTCTCATATTTGGAATTCGAAGGTCAGATTCTTCAACAATACCTTTTTGACCAGCTACAACTAAAGGGAGGCTAGTATTGATAATTTCATTACCACCATCTATTTCACGAGCTGCGGTTACATTGGTCCCTTCCACTTCAATATTGATACACATATTGACAAAATTAGCACCTGTCAATTTAGCAATCATTCCTGGAACCATTCCACCATTATAATCGATAGATTCACGACCTCCAATTATTAAATCATATTCACCTTCATTAGCAATATTTGCAAGTTGTTTTGCAACATAAAAACCATCAGTTGCAGGCGCATTAACTCTTATTGCTTCGTCTGCACCAATTGCCAATGCTTTTCTTAGGGTTGGTTCTGTTTCTGGTCCTCCAACATTTACAACATGAACTGTTGCACCTTGTTTTTCTTTAAACCACATAGCACGTGTTAATCCAAATTCATCATTAGGATTAATTACAAATTGAACACCATTTGTGTCAAATTTAGAATTTCCTTCAGTAAAATTGATTCTAGATGTAGTGTCTGGTACGTGACTTATACACACTAATATTTTCATAGTAATATTTTATTATTTATTTTTTTTAAAGAAATTTTATGGCACAAAAAAGCTTTAAATTTCAAGTTACAAATATAAGGATATTTTTATGCTTTTTACTATGCACGCATAATAAAAATTAGTTAAAACTTTAGAAAAAAATAGGGAGCCATATATAAATAATAGTATTTTTGTATCTCTTTTTATAAAGAGAAAATTATGTAGTAGAGTTTTTAAATCTGATACGATTCAGATTTTTTTAAAAATTAGAATATTAAATATGAAAACAATTCAATTTAGAGAAGCTATTTGTGAAGCGATGAGTGAAGAAATGCGTCGTGATGAAAGTGTTTATTTAATGGGTGAGGAAGTTGCCGAATACAATGGTGCTTATAAAGCTAGTAAGGGAATGTTAGATGAGTTTGGCGAGTTAAGAGTTATTGATACTCCAATAGCTGAACTTGGTTTTTCAGGAATTGCTATTGGTTCTGCTATGAATGGTAATAGACCTATAGTTGAATACATGACTTTTAATTTCTCGCTAGTAGGGATTGATCAAATAATAAATAATGCCGCAAAAATGCGTCAGATGAGTGGTGGGCAATTTAATATTCCTATTGTATTTAGAGGTCCAACAGCCTCTGCTGGTCAACTTGCTGCAACTCATTCTCAAGCCTTTGAAAGTTGGTATGCCAATTGTCCAGGTTTAAAAGTAGTAGTTCCTAGCAATCCTAAAGATGCAAAAGGTCTTTTAAAAAGTGCAATTAGAGATGATGATCCGGTTATCTTTATGGAAAGTGAACAAATGTATGGTGATAAAGCTGAGGTTCCAGAAGGAGAATATTTAATTCCTTTAGGAGTTGCTGAAATTAAAAGAAAAGGGACTGATGTCACTATCGTATCTTTCGGAAAAATTATTAAAGAAGCTTATAAAGCAGCTGATGTGCTTTCTGAAGAAGGTATTGAATGTGAGGTTATTGATTTGCGTACCGTAAGACCATTAGATCATAAAACAATTTTAGAATCTGTTAAAAAAACCAATCGTTTAGTAATTTTAGAAGAAGCATGGCCTTTTGGAAATGTTTCAACAGAAATTACATATCAAGTACAAGAGCAAGCTTTCGATTATTTAGACGCTCCAATTATAAAAATAAACACAGCAGATACGCCAGCACCATTTTCTCCAGTTTTACTGGCGGAATGGTTACCCAACAGTACTGATGTAATAAAGGCGGTAAAAAAAGTGTTATATAAATAAGATTTATCACATATCTTAATTGACTTTGTAAATTATTTTTTTAAAAATTACTTTTTTTATTATTAATATCTTAACATCGAATTACTTTTGATGAGGCATTTTTATTTTTATATATTACTCTTTTTTACTTCATTGGTTCAATCACAAACCAAGGTAAGTGGTGAGATAAAAGATGAATTTGGAGATCCAGTTGCTTTTGCTAATGTTTTTTTTAAAGATTCTAATGAAGGAACAATTACCAACGAAAACGGAAGGTTCTATTTAGAATCTAATGAAACCTATGCCACTGTAATTTTTTCATTTATTGGATACACTACTTTAGATTTAGATCTTAAAAAAAAGACTAATTTTAAAATGAATATTATTTTAAAAGAAGAATCTGCTTCTCTAAAAGAAGTGCTTATTTTTAGTGGAAAACAATCAAAAAAAAATAATCCTGCTATTGACATTCTCCGTAAAATTTGGGAAAATAGAAGGGAAAATGGAGTTAAAAAGTTTGATCAATATTCTTATGATAAATATGAAAAATTAGAATTTGATATAAATACCATTGACAGCAACCTTATAAAAAGTAGAACCTTTAGGGGAATTGAATTTATTTTTGATAAAGTTGACACGTCAAGGGTGACAGGAAACACCTATTTACCTGTTTTTATCAATGAAGCTTATTCAAAGGTATACGGTGATAATAAAATTGATAAAGAAAAAGAACTTTTAGAGGGCAATAAAAACTCGGGGTTTGAAAACAATCAATCATTGATAGAATTAGTAAAAGACTTATATTCAGATTTTGATATTTATGACAATCATTTAAAATTCTTTGATGTAGCTTTTAATAGCCCATTATCTACAAATGGAATTAATGTTTATAATTATGTGTTATTGGATAGTGCTTTTGTAGGTGATAAGTGGTGTTATAATATTGTTTATTATCCTAGAAGAAAAAATGAATTGACATTTAAAGGAGACTTTTGGGTAAATGATAGCACTTGGGCCATTAAAGAAATTAATTTACAAGCATCAAAAAGTGTAAATTTAAATTGGGTGCGTGAAATTTATATTGAACAAGAATACGATGTGTTAAACGATTCTACTTTTTTAATAACAAGAGATTACATGTTAAGTGACTTTAGTTTTAGGAAAAAAGAAAGTGCTCATGGTATGTATGGAAAAAGAACTACTCTTTATAATAACTACAAATTTGATATTCCTAAGGGTCAAAAATTTTATAAAGAGAATATAGATCCCTATGATTATGAAGTTTACAATCGATCTGATAGTTTTTGGGACGAAAGGAGAATGGAGTCTTTAAGTAGTGACGAAAAAGGTATTTATAAAATGTTAGACACCTTGATAACGGTTCCACGATTTAAAAATTTATATACAATAGGCGCTTTAGTCGCCAGTGGATATTATGAATTTAAAGGTTTTGATGCCGGACCAATTTTCTCTGTTTTAGGTTATAATGATGTTGAAGGGTTGCGACTTCGACTTGGAGGAAGAACATACTTTGGTCAAAATGATATGTGGAGATTAGAAGGTTTTGGTGCTTATGGATTTAAAGATGAGAAATTTAAATATGGATTGTCTGGCAAGGTATTGCTAAGTAAAAAAAATAGAAAGATTTTATTTGGAGGTCATCGAAAAGATATAGAACAAACAGGAGCGAGTTTAACCAATAGTAATGATGTTTTGGGAAGAAATAGAGCATCTTCCGGATTGGTGACAATAGGGGCAAACGATCGTTTAACCAATATAGAACTTTTTACTTTAGGCTATGAAATGGAGCCTGCTAAAAATTTTATTTTAAGAATAACAGGTTCTCATCGAGCATTAAAGTCTGCTTCAGATACCTTTAGTTTGAGTTATTATGATAAAAATGGTGCCATTAATGACGAATTAAAACAGTCTGAATTAGAATTAGGTATTAATTACACTCCAGGACGTAAAACCTCTGGATATGGAGTAGAAAGGAAAATAATAAATCAAGGAGATTTCCCTTCCTTTTTCTTAGGATATACTTTTGGTTTGGAAAATGTTTTAAAAAGTGACTTTAATTATCACAGAATACAAACCTTATATACGCAACCTTGGAACGTTGGAGGTCTAGGAAGATTATATACCACCGTTGAATTAGGGAAAATAGTTGGTACTGTTCCTGTAGGCTTATTAAGTCCTATCCCCGGAAATCAAACACTATGGAGTATTTATAACACATTTACACAATTAGATTACTACGAATTTGTAAGCGATACCTATGCGTCTTTTCATTTAAAACATAATTTTGGAGGACGATTTTTTGGGAGAGTTCCCTTGCTTCGAAAATTAAATTTACGTGAATTGGTAGGTTTTAGAGCCGTATGGGGTCAAATTTCAGAAGCAAATAATGCTATTAATGTTGGGGTAGATGGTTTGCCAATTCTTTACCAATCTCCAGAAGATATCTATTGGGAATGGAGTGCTGGAGTTGGGAATATTTTTAAAATATTTTCAATTCAACTTAATTTTCGTGGCAACTATTTTGATAATCCAGGAGCAAGAAACTTTGGAATAACAGGGGATTTTAGTTTTTCATTTTAGAATAATTTTTTTTTATAAAAAATTACAATGGCTATAAAAGACAAGATTCCTTTTGTGCATTAATTGAAATATAAAAAAAATTAGAAATAAATGAGAATGCGATTTACGTAAAATTTAGCTCTTTAGAATTAGTTTTCTGAGGGGTTTTTTATTCTATTTGAATTTACTACTTTTGCAAGCCTTAATAATAAAATAATAAAATATGGAATCAATGATGATTTATATGCCAATAGTTGCGGCATTAATAGGTTTGGCTTATATGTTAGTTAAAAAATCTTGGGTAATGAAACAAGATGCAGGTGATGGTAAAATGAAAGAAATTTCTGAACACATCTACGAAGGTGCTTTGGCATTCTTAAATGCAGAGTATAGACTTTTAGCAATATTTGTTGCAGTTATAAGTGTTTTATTATTTGTTGTTTCAACAATTGTTCCGTCAACACATTGGTTAATTGTTGTTGCTTTTATATTAGGAGCCTTTTTCTCTGCATTTGCAGGAAACATTGGTATGAAAATAGCCACTAAAACAAATGTAAGAACCACACAAGCAGCCAGAACAAGCTTACCGAATGCTTTAAAAGTATCTTTTGGTGGTGGAACTGTCATGGGCTTAGGGGTAGCTGGTTTAGCAGTTTTAGGTTTAACGATGTTTTTTATATTTTTCTATAATTACTTTATGGGTGGAGTAAATGGTGCTTTTTCAGTAGAAAAAATGACTATAGTTCTAGAAACCTTAGCTGGATTTTCTTTAGGTGCTGAATCTATCGCATTATTTGCAAGAGTTGGTGGTGGTATTTATACCAAGGCTGCCGATGTTGGAGCTGATTTGGTAGGTAAAGTAGAAGCAGGTATTCCAGAAGATGATCCTCGCAATCCAGCAACCATTGCTGATAATGTGGGTGATAATGTGGGTGATGTTGCAGGTATGGGAGCCGATTTATTTGGTTCGTATGTAGCAACGGTATTAGCTGCTATGGTATTAGGAAACTATATTATTGCAGTAAATGATATTAATATCTTTAAAGATTTTGGTTCTATTGGACCCATCTTATTGCCAATGGCAATTGCAGGTGCAGGAATTATCATTTCTATGTTAGGTACCATGTTAGTTGGTATTAAATCTAATGATGCTAAAGAAACCCAAGTAATGGGAGCTTTAAACAAAGGTAATTGGTTCTCCATAGCTTTGGTAGCAATTTCTTGTTATGTTCTAGTAAATTATATGTTACCAGAAACAATGAAAATGAATTTCTTTGAAACAGGTGGTAATGTATTGAAAGATATTACTGCTATGCGTGTTTTCTATGCAACCTTAGTTGGTTTATTTGTAGGTGCTGTCATATCTTCAGTAACAGAATATTATACAGGTTTAGGTAAAAAACCAATTTTAAATATTGTTCAAAAGTCGGCTACAGGTGCTGGTACAAATATCATTGCAGGTTTAGCGACAGGGATGATTTCTACATTTCCAACCGTACTTTTATTTGCTGCTGCAATCTGGTCATCATATGCATTAGCTGGTTTTTATGGTGTTGCAATGGCAGCATCAGCAATGATGGCAACTACAGCGATGCAATTAGCGATTGATGCTTTTGGACCTATTGCAGATAATGCAGGAGGAATTGCTGAAATGAGTGAACAAGACCCTATCGTAAGAGAACGTACAGATATTTTAGATTCAGTTGGTAATACAACAGCAGCAACTGGTAAAGGTTTTGCTATTGCTTCTGCAGCATTAACTTCATTGGCATTGTTTGCAGCATATGTAACATTTACTGGTATTGACGGTATTAATATTTTTAAAGCACCCGTTTTAGCAATGCTATTTGTTGGTGGAATGGTGCCTGTTGTATTTTCTGCCTTGGCGATGAATGCAGTAGGTAAAGCAGCGATGGAAATGGTATACGAAGTACGCCGTCAGTTTAAAGAGATTCCAGGAATTATGGAAGGTACTGGGAAACCAGAATACGACAAATGTGTGGCGATCTCTACAGAAGCTTCTTTAAAAGAAATGATGTTACCTGGTTTATTAACTATTGGATTTCCTTTGGCTATTGCTTTTATACCCATGTTATTTGGCATGGATAATATGATGATTGCTGAAATGTTAGGTGGTTATATGGCTGGAGTTACTGTAAGTGGTGTGCTTTGGGCAATTTTCCAAAACAATGCTGGTGGTGCCTGGGATAATGCTAAAAAATCGTTTGAAGCAGGTGTAATGATTAATGGTGAGATGACACATAAAGGGTCTGCTGCTCACGAAGCGGCAATTACTGGAGATACCGTTGGTGATCCATTTAAAGACACTTCTGGGCCATCCATGAACATCTTAATTAAACTTACTTGTTTAATTGGATTGGTAATCGCACCTATACTAGGAGGACATAGTTCTGAAGATAAAGTAAAAGTTTTAGAAACGGTCGTTGTAGTTGAAGAGGTAATGAAAAGCAACACTGCAGAATTGCAAGGAGTTTGGTTATTAGATGCCAGTCATTCTTATGTAGATTTTTCTATCAGACACTTTTTAGCAAAATCTAAAGGTAGTTTTCAAAAAATTCAAGGTGTTATAGATTTTTCTGACACCCCTTCTATGAATGTAACTATTGATGTTGAGTCAATTAATACTTCAAATGAAAATAGAGACAGTCATTTAAGATCAGATGAGTATTTTGATACGGCTAAATTTCCAACGATGACTTTTGTTTCAAAAAGTTTTAACAATACAGGTAGCGGAATGATCGTAACTGGAGACTTAACAATAAAGGATATTACCAAGGAAATAGAATTTCCTCTAATTTATTTAGGTAAACAAGATACTGGTAGGGGATATCCGTCTGCTGCTTTTGAAGGTGAAATTACGATAAAGAGAACAGAATTTGGTGTTGGAAAAGAAGGTGTTTCTCTTGGTGATGAAGTTACTATTGAATTTTCATTAGAACTCAACCCAAAGAAAGAAGAGTAAAATCACTTAATTAATATTCATAAAAAAAACCTACTAAAATTAGTAGGTTTTTTTTATGAATATTTTTTTAACGTCTTGTTTAAAACAATCCATTAATCTCCGCATCAATCTTATTGATGATGTTTCCAAGATCTTCTGGGTTATCTACAAAATCGATATGGTCGACATCTAAAATTATTACTTTTCCTTTGTTATATTGATCAATCCAAGCTTCATAACGTTCATTAAGTCTACTTAGGTAATCAATACTAATAGAGCTTTCATATTCTCTTCCTCGCTTATGGATTTGACCCACTAAATTTGGTATCGAACTTCTCAAGTAGATTAGTAAATCTGGTGCTTCTGTTACGCTTTCCATTAAGTCGAATAATGAGCGGTAATTTTCATAATCACGATTGGTCATTAATCCCATCGCATGAAGATTAGGTGCGAAAATAAATGCATCTTCATAAATCGTTCGATCTTGAATAATAGTTTTTTTATCTCTTCGAATGTCTAAAATTTGACGAAAACGAGAGTTTAAAAAATAAACCTGAAGGTTAAAAGACCAACGTTCCATTTTATTATAGAAGTCATCTAAATACGGATTGTCTTCTACATCTTCATATTGAGCTTTCCACTTATAATGTTTGGCTAGTAATCGAGTTAAAGTCGTTTTTCCAGCTCCTATATTTCCTGCGATGGCAACGTGCATAAAGTATTACTTTGGAAGGGTTAATTTAAATGTACTGATCTTATTTCCGTTATAAATATAAAGGAAATCTTGCGTAAGCTGCAAATCTTTTATACTTATTTCAGGAGATTTTATTTTTGTTATTTCTTGGGTCTCTTTATCGATGTAATAGAGATCATTATCTTTTAATGCAATTAAATTTCCGTTTAATTGAACAATTTTCTGAAAGCCTTCATTATTGACCTCGGAAAGAAGGCTTCCATAAATATTATAAGCTCTTATTTTAGCCTCTGTTAAAACATAACAATAATTAAAATTACTTGCGATCGATAACACTTCGCCGTTAATAGGTTGAGAAACTAAGATCTTACTTTTTAAGCGGTAGTTGTACAATTCTAATTGCTGAGAATCCATATTAATAAACCATAAGCTATTATTAGCAGCAATCATTGCCTGACTGGAATTAATGAATTCTGAAAGGTTATTAAAATTAATTCGTTCGATTTCAGACAATTTGTTATCTAATAAAACTACCGTATTAAAATCTTGATAGTAAACAGCAATAGTCATAGGATTGATAATGTCTACCGAGTAAATTTCACCTAATTGGAAGTCCTTAAAGTTAAATGTATTAATATTGTTTTTTTTGTAGAATACCTGATCTTTAATATAGTAGATGTCTTTATAAGAATCTATTCCTATAAAAGTATCTGCAGCCAATGGCCAAGTTTCAACTAAAGATAATTGTTGAGACCAAACCCAAACTGGGAATAAAATAATAAGTATAATATATTTCAAATTGAACGAAATTTTGGGAAAACAGTTATTTCATTGTAAACAGAGACTTACATTTTAGTCATCCATTTAAATTGATACTTTGTATCTGGGATAACAGATCGTTCTGCCAATCGATACATTCTATCTGGTAATCGCATTAAATAGT
>CAJXVL010000032.1 GCA_913061205.1 uncultured Flavobacteriaceae bacterium
ACACGTAAGGAGTCGTCGGCAGCGTCAGATGTGTATAAGAGACAGGTGCTAACCCCATTCGTTTTTTAGTATATGCAGAAAAATATTCAACTAATTTATAATACTCTTGAAAATTAGATATCATTACAATATGTCCTAAAGAACATAAGAGTCTAGCTCGTGACATAAAATCTTCCTCATCAATTTCACCTTCCGCTCTTAGATTAGAAAGTGTGATTTCAAAAATAACAATCGTATTGTTTTCATCTACACGTTTTTCTTGTTTGAAGATATCTAAAGACTTTTCATACATGTCTATATTTACCTTAGTAACAGGTCTATAACTTCCACGTAAAGCAAGTATATTTTTTTTGTAGAGTATAGAAGCAGGTAAAATATTATTTCCATCAGGCCCAAACATAATGGCTTCAGTCATACTATTTTTAACTAATTGTAGACTCATTAATCTATTGTCAACTCTTTCAAATTGAGGTCCAGAAAAATTAATAGTATCAATTTCTATTTTATCTTTATCAATATGATCATAAAGGTAACGCAGTAACTTTTTAGGTTCATTAAATTTATAAAAGGCCCCATAAATAAGATTTACTCCTAGTATTCCCAGGGTATTTTGTTGAAGTGTGGCTTCATTTTCATGAAATCGAATATGCAATAGGATTTCATTATAAGCTCCTTCTGGCTCTATTTGATATTTAATACCTACCCAACCATGTCCTTTAAATTTTTTAGCAAAATCTATCGTTGCTACCGTATTTGCATAGGCAAAAAATAATCGACTTGGATTCTTTTCTCTTGGTACTCGTTCTTCAATTAAACCAATTTCATGAGTTAACATCTTTTTTAGTCGAGATTCTGTAACATAACGACCGTCATTCTCAATTCCATAAATTGAATCACTAAAATCTTTATCATAAGCAGACATTGCCTTAGCGATTGTACCAGATGCACCACCAGCTTGAAAAAAATTTCTAACGGTTTCTTGTCCAGCACCTATTTCTGCGAAAGTACCGTAAATATTTTCATTTAAGTTAATTCGAAGCGATTTACTCTTGATTGAAGGAATGTTTTCAAAACTTTTATCTCCTTTAATGGTGATAGACATAGGAATAATATTTCTTTTTACAAAGTTAATAAATACCTTAGTGAAACAAAATAAATACTGCTATTTTTGTACAAATGAAATCCTCTTTAACAATTACTTTTTTAGGAACTGGCACATCTCAGGGAATCCCTGTTATTGCTAGTAATCATCCGGTTTGTAAAAGTAATGATCCAAGAGATAAAAGGTTAAGAGTATCGATTTTAGTTTCTTGGAAGGAATATAATTTTATAATTGATTGTGGTCCTGATTTTAGGCAGCAAATATTGAGAGAAAATTGCACTAAAATTGATGGAGTATTGTTAACTCACGAGCATAGTGATCACACTGCTGGTTTAGACGATATTCGTCCTTTTTATTTTCAACAAGGAAAAATATCTTTCTTTGCTCACAAAAGAGTTTTTGAAAATTTATATCAACGATTTTCATATATATTTGAGACTGTAAATAAATATCCAGGTGCTCCAACTATCGATGAGATTGAAATTGATAAAAACACAACTTTTCCACTAGGTGATAAAAATATAATACCAATTGAAGCGCTTCATGGAGACTTACCAGTATTGGGCTTTAAAATTGATAATTTTGCTTATTTAACAGATGTAAAAACAATTGAGAAGCGTGAAATAGAAAAATTGAAAAAAATTGAGGTCTTAGTTATTAATGCATTGCGACATGAAAAACACCATTCTCATTTAAATTTAGCAGAAGCTCTTGAATTAATTGAAGAAATAAAACCTAAAAAAACCTATTTAACACACATTAGTCATGTTCTTGGATTTCATGAAGAAGTAGAAAAAACACTACCAAAAAATGTATTCCTGGCTTATGATACTCTAAAAATCAACTTATAATTATGAAACGAGCGATATTTATGTATTTATTCTTCTTTGCAATGCTGTTTGTAATATTTCAGTATATGAATGAGAAAAAGATTTTTGGAAAACAAGAAAATAAAATTGAATCTCAGAGGAATAAAATTAATAAGCTTAAAGATCAGGTAAAGGTAATTACCGATTCTTTAGAAAGCTTATCCAATGTCGACTATTTTAGTCTTCAGGGTAATGAAAATGCAATTTCATATATAGAAAGTTTGGGTTTTGAAGCTCTAGAGATAGAAACTTTTGTATCTGATTATATCTATGATCTAAATTTGAAAAAAGGAAATCACAAATTAGTGCCATATGAAGGAATTAATGGGGATATGAAAATTAACAAGTTAAAATTTTTAAATCACAAATGGATTCTTGCAGATTATACAGATGGTCGCTACTGGGGAGAAATGGTTTTGGAATATTATGTTACAAAAGATCGTGAAATTGAATTAAAACAAATTTCATCTTTAATGTATCCTGTCCAATAAAATTTATAATGGATTAATGGTTTTTTAACCAAGTGTTCAAGTCATAAAAATTTTGAGGGGATACTCCGTGTCCAACAGGGAATTCAGAATAGTCACATTTAATACCAATTTCTTTTAAAAAAGGTTCTGTTTTTCGGGCCCAGTCAACTGGAATTACTTGATCTACATTTCCGTGAGATGAATATATTGACAGGTTTTTAAAATCATTAGATTGATAATTTTTCTTAATTATAGCCTCATTGATATAACCACTTAAGCCTATTACATTTTTTATTTTTCCAGGATAACTTAAAGCTATTGAAAAACTCAAAATAGTTCCTTGACTAAACCCTAATAAAGTAAGATTATTGGGGTCTATATGATATTTCTCAACTATTTCGTCAATACAAATAATTACTTTTTCTCTAGATGCTATCGCCTGAGCATCATCACTCCATTTTCCATCTACATTATCAAAATGAATAGCATACCAAGCATTGCCATAAGGTTGCATTGGATAAGGAGCCTTTAATGAGATAATAGTATATTTTGAGGGCAGCTCTGAAGCAAATGAAAACAAATCATTTTCATCACTTCCATAACCGTGAAGCATTATAATTACGGGAGGTTTTTCAGTAGTTGAGAGATCTGAAGCTCTATAATTATGCGCTAAAGAGAGTTCTTGTTTTTTCATTTATTGATCTAAAAATTTAAACCATTTTTGAAATAAATCAGTCAAAATCGGTATTCCCTTTTGTTTGCCAGTTATGGCCATAAGTAATGAATAAACCCATAGGAAAAAGCTAGTTACCCAGGCAATTTGGCCAATAAATTCAAGAAATTCATTTCCTTCAAAAAAGGTAGTTGTTATAAAAAGAATAATTACTAAACCAAACATATTTTTAATGTGATACGTTACAAATTTATCTTTTTCTTCTATATTCATAATATAGGCAATGATTAAACCTATAAATGATAAATAAGCTAATATTGCTTTAAAATTTCCTGTACTTTTCATTTGTTTAAAACTAATTTTTTGTTCGCGAAAATTCCATAAACATTTCCTTTTAATTTACTTTTTATTAATGCTGAGTTCTTTGAAGAAGAAAGAATGTGCTTTTCACTAAAAATCCATTCTCCACTTGGATTAAACAAGGTGATATTGGCAGTATTATTTTCTTCTATACCAATCGTTTCTACTGAAAACTCTTTCTTTAAACCTGTTAGCATTTTAATAGACATCACCGTAGAAAGAAGACTATTTAGTGCTCCAAAACAACTTTCAAGACCAACACTTCCATAAAGAGCATGGTCAAACTCTATTTTCTTATGTTCAATGTCAATAGGATTATGATCACTAGTGATGGCGTCAATGACACCTTCTTTAATTCCTTTTAATAATGCTTTTATATCAATGCTCGTTCTTAATGGAGGAAGTAATTTATAATTGGTGTCAAAAGAACTTAGAACATCATCAGTTAGCAAAAGATTCGTGATTGCAACACTACAGGTTACATTTAATCCTTTTTTCTTTGCTTCTTTAATTAAACTGACTGATTTTTTAGTTGATATGGTAGGAATATGAAGTTTTCCTCCAGTATATTCTAAAATGTATAAGTCACGAATTATTTGTAATTCTTCGGCTAAACTTGGTATTCCTTTAAGACCCAATTTAGTGCTATTTACCTCTTCATTAACCATTCCTTTTTGTGCAATAGATTTTTCAAAAGGGAAGGATTGTACCAGTCCATCAAAAGTTTGAGAATACTGTAAGGCTATTTTGAGTAAGTTGGGGTTTTTAATGGGTAATTTATAATCATAGAAAGAAACAGCACCTTCGTTTTTCATATCGAATAGTTCTGCAAGATGTTCTCCCTTTGCGCCAGAAGTTAAAGCTCCAATTGGATAAAGGTTAACAGCGTGGTTGCCCGCTTCAGATTTTAAATATTTTATCGTTGACTTATTGTCGGTTACTGGATTTGTATTTGTATTAACAGCTACGTGACTGAAACCACTATGCGCAGCAGTTTTTAGACCGTTTTTAATGGTTTCTCTTTCTTCAAAACCCGGTTCACCAAATGATACACTGCTGTCAAACCAACCTTGTGAAATATGTAAGTTTGGAAGTTTTATTTCTTTTGCATTATCCGAGTTGACAATTGATGATGCTATTTTTTTAATAACACCATTTTCAATAAGAACATCTCTTTTTTTAAGATGATGCATACTTGTGTCATCAACAATTGTAGTTTCTTTTAATAAAATATTCATTTGTAAAATTTTAAAATAATCATTTCTAAAACAAGAAATAGTAATGCGAAAATAGCAAACCATTTCCAATAGCTTTGTATCGAATTACCTTTAGCTATCGAACTAAATAATTCGTCAACACCAGCATGAACCCTTGTGTTATTCCAATTTTCAGGATTGGAGTATCTTAATAAACTTTCGGTTCTATTATAATTATAACTTACTTTTTCAATTGGTTTTTTATCTTTCTCTATGTTAAACGTACCAGCATATGGCGGACTCTCAAAAGTAGTAATATTAACTTGATTGGCCTTGGTTTGTTGCAACGGTATATAGCTATAAGTACTATCGGTAATTTTTAATATTTCATCTTGCGATAATGATACCGGAATTGAATATTGATTTTGTATTCCTATTTCATAATATAATTTTGGCAATGCTAAACTTTGTTTTGCTATGTTATAAAGGGTAGGGACTATTAATGGTGAACTTTGAAAGTTTGAGTTCGTAGTATTGATCGCAGCAGTAAATGTAATGTTATTTTTATTTTGAATAATAAAAGGTTGGGCATCTTCAAATTTTAAAACTGCTGGCTGCTTGGTACTAATTTCATAATAAGAATTAACTTTTGGATATTGAAAATTAAGAACTCTTTTTTCAAATACATCACTAAACAATGGATGGTCAAATACAATTTGTGTAATCCTTTTCTCTTGATTAAATAATTTTGAAAAAGTTCCTAATTGAAGTTTTGACAGTAAGGAATTGTATTGTTCAATACTTCCATTAATAGAAGGAATAATTAATACCGTTCCTCCATTATCTGAAAAAGATTTTATAGCGATAGCTAAGGATTCCGGGATGTTATCTAATTCATTTAGAATAATAAAATTTTGTTTTGAAAAAGCACTATAATTTAAGTTTTTTGAATTTTGCTGTATAAAATCAAACTCAACAGTATTATAAATGCGATTTAAAAAACTTAAGTTTCCATTATTTATGGAGAGTACTTTTATTTTTTTAGTTCCGTTTATACTGAAAAACAATGAGTTGTCAAATAAAAGGTTTGGGTCGTTTAGTTCTATTCTTCCTTTAAGTTCTTCATTGTTTTTTAAATCAAAAACGATAGATTTTGTTTGTATCTCATCTGATTTATCACTGAATTCAATCGCTTTTTTTGCAATTAATTTATCCTTATTATAAAGTGAGATAGGAACAGTTTTAGCTACATTTCCTTGCGCAGATAGATTTACTGTTAATTCAATAGAAGAAATGTCTTGTTTTGAAATGTATGCGGTATCTATACTTATATTGGAAGTTTCAGTTTGTTTTAATTGTACTGCATCAATAATAAGATTCTTTGGGATTTTTGGAAAAGCTTCTTTTGTCTGGAAGTCAGATATGAAAATTAATCTCTTTTCTGAGGATGGATTGTTTTTTGAAAACAATTGATTAGATTTTAATAAAACTTCTCTTGGTGTAAGCTGTTTTTGTGAATAATTAACAGATAAGATATCATTTTTAAAATCTTGATGATTTGTATTCTTTATGTAAAAATCATTGGTCATCCAACTAAGGTTTTTAGATCTAATACTTTTTGAATATAACTGTTGCAATGCTCTTTTTAGTAAAGTGCCTTCAGATCCCTTTAGTTGCATACTAAAAGAATTGTCAATATAAATAACCGTTTCTTTATTTTGAGATAATGCAGATTTGGAAGCAGAAAAAGGTTGTGCGAAAGCAATAATTAAACAAATAAAAATAAGCATTCTGGTTACGAGGGTTATCCATTTTTTTAATTGTGAGCTTTTACGTGTTTCAATAGTCACTTTTTTTAAAAAGGAAACATTGGTAAAAGCAACTTTTTGGAATTTACGTAACTGAAAAAGATGAATAAAAATAGGAATGAGTAGGAGAAATAGCGCGTAAAGAAGTTCAGGGTGTTTAAACTGCATTCCAATATTTATTTTGCAAATATAAACAATGCTATATAATAAAAGGGATATCTTAGGAAGAAAGGTTCTTTTTATTAAAAAAAGCGTAAATATTGTCTAAAAACAGGATAAAGTTTAAGTGTGTTTTTGACAAACTACAACTATTGCTTAAAAAGATTCAAAAGCACCTAAACCAAATAGCGCAAAATCATACTTTACTGGATCAATAGGATCCATTTTTCTTAAAGATTTATCTAATTCAACTACTGCTTTTGCATCATTTTGCTTTCTAGTAATCAGCCCTAGTTTTCTAGATACATTTCCGGTATGAACATCTAAGGGGCATGATAAAAGGGAAGGAGGTACCGATTTCCAAATTCCAAAGTCAACTCCTTTTTGATCGTTTCGAACCATCCATCTTAAAAACATATTGATCCGTTTTGCAGCAGAGTTCTTTATAGGATCACTCACGTGTTTTTCAGTTCGTTGTAAGTGAGGTAAACTAAAAAAAGTAATCTTAAATTTATGTATCGCGTATTGTAATGAATTATTTTTAATGTTTTCTATAAATAAAGACTCCATCCCATGATGTTTTAAATAGATGTTTTGCAATGCTATTATAAAATAATTCAGGTCGTTTTCATTAAAAGTTCTGTGAACAAATCCAGAGAGGTACTTGCTATCTTTTTTTGTAAAATTTGTTATAAAATCAAACGGAGAGTTACCCATGATTTTTACTAAACGATTTCCGTTAGTAATGATACTCTTTCGATTTCCCCAAGCTATCGTAGCTACTAAAAAACTAATAATTTCAATATCTTCTTTGCCAGCTCCTAAGTCTCTTAATTGATGAGGAATCTGTATGGGGTCACTTTGAATAAAACGAGTAGTATTGTATAACTCTACTTTGGTGTCTAAAAATTCTTTAAGGTCTGTTTGATTCATTTTTAAGAAACAATCTTTCCGTCTTTCATTACTAATTTTCGATCGGCCATTGCTGCCAATTGATCGTTATGAGTAACAATAATAAATGTTTGACCAAATTCATCCCTAAGCTTAAAAAACAAATTATGAAGACTTTCAGCACTTTCAGTATCTAAGTTTCCACTGGGTTCATCTGCCAATATAATTGCGGGATTATTAATTAACGCTCTAGCAACAGCTACTCGTTGTTGTTCTCCTCCAGATAACTCATTTGGTTTGTGGTTTTCTCTATGGCTAAGATTTAAAAACGCTAATAATTCTTTTGCTCTTTTTTCTGCTTTATCGCTCGGTGTTTTTTTGATAAAAGCGGGAATACAAATATTTTCTAAAGCTGTGAATTCAGGTAATAATTGATGAAACTGAAAAATAAAACCTAAATTTTCATTTCTAAATTTTGCCAATTGATTTCTATTTAAAGAAGCGATATCATTTCCATTGATAATTAAGGAACTTTTATGATCTTTCTTGGAAAAATCATCTAAAGTACCTAATATTTGAAGTAATGTTGTTTTGCCGGTACCTGAAGCTCCAACAATTGAAATAATTTCACTTTTATCAATTTTTAAATCAACACCTTTTAATACGTGTAGGTTTTCATAATATTTATGAATATTTTTAACTTCAATCATACCTTTATATATAAAGTGAAAATACTATTTTAAGTGCGAACAGACACTATAATTAATTATGAATTATTTTTAAAAATACCTTTGATATTATTATAATCTAGAAAGTAAGTTATCCTAAATGAAACTGTATGTTGAGCTGCTTGCTTAAATAAATTATCTAAACTTTCTCTATAATTTATAAAAGACAAGTCATCTACATTAAAAATTTGATTTCTATACAGCAAAGTTGCTTCACTTCCTGGAGCAAAACGCCATCTAAAACTTAAATCTATGTTCCAAATATTAAAATTTGTATTTGGATTACTTTCAGAAATGTCATAAGATGTATTAGTTAATGAGCCATTTTCATTGAGTATGTAAAATAAATTATCCTTGTAATTTGCAGTTCCCCAAAAATTTCTAAAACGCAGGTCAATTGCTTTATATGGATCAAAATTATAACTTGCTTGTAACGAAGTTTCTAAATTAATAATGTCTCTTTGACCGAAGTAAACATCAACTTCGTTATCACCTACATACCCTTTATTATCATTGCTTAAATAGATATTTGATTCCCATATTAAAAAAAAATGTTCTGAAAAACGATACCTGGGTTCAAATCCGGCACTGTAATTATGTTGTGGATCATCTACAAAACTATTAAAAGATGCATTTAGATCAATAGCAAATTTCTCTCTAAAATCGGTAGAAATCCACCCACTTACTTCTAAGTTTGCTGGATAAGTAACAAACCTACCATCTACCCGAGGTTCAAAATAATTTTCTCTTTTGCTACTAAAACGGGTCTCCGTACCAAAAGCAAAACGATTTACAGTTAGAAAAAAGGCTTCTAAATTAATCGTATTTTGAGTCTGTATACTTGGCTTGTAAAGTCTTCTATGTCTTCCCGATAAACTAATTCTATATTTATTAAATATTTTAGTAGGTTCAAATATTTCATAAGCAATACCAAGGCCAAAATTGTTAAAATTGTTTCTGAAATTAACTCCTAAGTCATTTATATCAATTGTTGTATTTGCAAAATCATGTCCAATTCGGTATCTCAGATTTCCTTTTGTTCTAAAGATATCTAATTCAGATTGAAAACCTGTTTTAAAGCCCTCCCCATAATTTACATTACTAATTATAGCACGGCCAGCAGTTCTAAAGGTGTTCTTTTTGTCGGCAATACTAAATACTCCGGCAGTAACATTAGCGTCTCTAAACTCACTGCCGTTCCTTATTACACTGGTGTTTATTAATGAAACTGAAGAGTTGCCATTAAACTCTTGATCTAAAACAAATACATTGTAATTGACCAATGGTTCTATAAGTTCTTTGCGTTGATTACCTGTGATCGAATCTTGTATAACTGCATATGTTTTTTCTGTAATTGCATTAAGGAAACCTAGACCTAAACCTTTTTTTGTTCTTCCTGAAACCTTAACAGCATTTAAGATATTAACATTAGAGGCTTGCTCCACAATGTTCTCATTTTCTAATAGCTCTTCAATTTCACCAGATGCTTTACCTCCAATACGTCTTGAGAAAAACACCTCTCCTTTATTAAATAGCTCAACTCCCTCAGTAAAAAAAGATCTATTTTCATCAAAAGTTTGTTCAAAAGGACCTAAATTTAATCGAACCTCATCAAAAGCAGTTTGTCCAAAATCGGGAACCAAGGTAAGGTCCAAGGTGAAACTATCTGAAATCCCATATTTTAAATCCAATCCTGCAGTGAAATTAGTTGCTGTTTCATCATCAAAAGTAGAAACAACACCTTGAGCAAAAGGATAGAAAGTTAATCGGGTTGGTGGGTCAATATTAGTAATACCGGTAACTAGGCCATTGTATAATTTTTGATTTCCTATTTTATTGTCTATAAAGTTCCAACTATAGGTTTCGTTTTTGGATTTTATTTGCCTGAAGAAATTAATACTCCAATCTTGTATTTCTATTTCAGGAAATCGCAAGGCATTATAAGGAATGCGGTATTCTGCATACCAGCCATTTTCATCTTTAAAAATTTTACAATTAAAAACTACATTATAATTAAAATCATTTCCATTTTGAGAGCTTTTCGAATCACCTATGCTTCCAGCACTTGTAACATAAAATCGGGTTTCGTTAATGCCATCATTAAAGGTGTTCAATGCAACATAGAATAAATCTGCCTGTACAAAAACGTCATCTCTTTGACTTAATTGACTTTGTATTTCATCAGGATTTGGGTCAAACATAGCGGCTGCTATATAAACTGCATTGTCATCGTATGCAATTTTCACTTCTGTTTGATAGTTATCATTAATGATTCCTTCATTTCCAGGTTCAAACATATTGAAATCTGTTGCAATTGCTACGGATTCCCAAATTTTATCATTTAGGATGCCATCAATTTTTGGAGGATTGTTAATTCTTGATGCTGTAATATTCTTTTTTTCTTGTGCAAAAACTGTAGAGTTTATAATTAATAATAAGGAAATAAAAATAGACTTGTACATGTTTAATTATAATTGAAAAAGAAATTTTTAATAAAGAAAATTATAAGCAAATCTAAACTTATCAGATTAGTAGTTATATTAACAAAAAGTTAAAAGTAATGTAGCTTTAAACTATAACTATAATTTGTAATTTTGTATTTAAATATATTAATGATGGATAAAGCAATTTTTGCTGGTGGTTGTTTCTGGTGTACAGAAGCAATTTTTCAAAGAATAAAAGGAGTTGAAAGTGTCCAGCCAGGGTATACAGGAGGGACTATTAAAAATCCCGGATATAGAGAAGTATGTACCGGCAGAACTGGACATGCAGAGGCAATAGAAATTACATATGATCGGGATTTAGTATCTTTTGAAACATTGATGGAAATATTTTTTGCAACCCATAACCCCACTACATTAAACCGCCAAGGAGCTGATGTAGGAACACCCTATAGAAGTGGTATTTTTTACACTTCTGAAATTCAAAAAAGGCAAGCAGAAGACTTTATTTTAAAGTTAAATAAAAGTAGCTTTTACGATGCTCCTATAGTAACCGAAATTACACTTTTTGATATATTTTATAATGCTGAAGAAAATCATCAGAATTATTATAATCAAAATTCGGAACAAGGCTATTGTGATTATACAATCACTCCAAAAATTGAAAAAATTAAAGCTATATTTTCAGATAAATTAAAATAATAGCATAGTTGCTAATAACGATTTTTTTTAAAATTGATTGCTCTTAAATTTAAGAATGTTTTTTATACCCAGTAGTTGATGGAAATGAATAAAAATAAATTATTAAGAAAGTCTATTGTACTTGATCTTATTAGTATTTCCACTGTGTTTATACCTATTGCAGGTACTCTTATAGATATGATTTGGGCGCCTTACGCTGCAAAACAAATGAATGATATGTATGAGGGTAAAAAGGGTAAAATTGCTTCTATTATTGTTTTTATAGAAGAGTTAATACCCGGTTTGGATGTGATACCAACATTTACTTTAATGTGGTTATACACATTTGTTTGGATTAAAGCTCCACAAATGCAAGCCATTATAATTGATAATAACAGTAAAATGTAAATAGTTATTTTGTTGTTTTGCTATTTTTCATTTAATAAAAAACCCAATCGCATTTTCCGAATCATTTTCTTTTCAAAATTCCAAAAGAATTTAAATTGCCCAAAAAGCCAAGCTATAGTAATTAATAAGATTTGATAAAAAATAAAACTTATCAGGATATATAATATCCAATAAAGAACTGGTTGCAAATTATCATTAGTAATCCCCACTATTTTTAGAAATGGCTTTCCTACAATAACACTGCTACTACCGGTGATAGCGAAAATTATAAATACTCGTATCATTTCCCATCGATAAGCTAGCTCCCATTTTTTTTCTAACTTTTTAAATAAAAACAAAGTAATCTTTAAAAGTATAAATGATAGGACTAATGTGAGAGCTATATTGAAAATTAAAGAATCGATTGTAAAAATAGTTGCTAATTTATAAGAAGAATAAAGCAATCCCATAATTCCCAGGAAAGGAATTATTAATTGCCAATTCGATGTTATTTCCCATTTTTTTTTAAAATTATCCAACATACTTTAGATTGTTTTTTTATCGCTCGTATAATTTTTTTATCTCATACAGAATACCTCTTAAAAACAATAAATTAAGGTTTTAAAATACTTTTTATCTGTTCTGCCAATTCAGTTCCAATTCTATCTTGTGCCTCATTAGTCGCAGCACCAATATGAGGTGTTAATGAAAGTTTACCATTCATCAATACTTTTATAGCTGGAGTAGGTTCATTTTCAAAAGTATCTATTGCTGCAAATGATAATTTATTGGATTCTATAGCTTCTATTAAAGCCACTTCATCAATAACACCTCCTCTTGACGCATTAACGATGGCTGCACCCTCTTTCATTAAAGTAAACTCCTTTTTACTGAAAATATAATTTTTTTGTGCAGGGACATGCACACTGATAAAATCACTCTCTTTTAAAACCTTTTCAAAAGATTGGCTTTTAATTTCAAAATCAACTTTCTGACCGTCAAAAAATACAAATTCAATAGTTGCTTTTTCTAAAAAGGTGTCACTTGCAATTATTTTCATTCCACAGCCTAAACCAATTTTAGCAACTTCTTGACCTATTCTTCCAAATCCTATTATACCTAAAGTTTTACCTCTTAATTCTCGACCTCCACTATAATTCTTTTTTAATTCTTTAAATTTAGAATCACCATCTAAAGGCATATTTCTATTAGCATCATATAAAAAGCGAACACCACCAAATAAATGAGCAAATACTAACTCTGCTACAGAAGCCGATGATGCTGCAGGAGTATTGATAACTTTAAGATCTTTGCTTCTTGCGTATTCCACATCAATATTATCCATACCCACACCACCGCGTCCAATAATTTTAAGACTTGGACAGGAATCAATGATATCTTTTCTAACTTTAGTAGCGCTTCTCACTAGAATTACGTCAATAGTATGCTCATTGATATAATTTATTAATTGTTCTTGTGCTACTGTAGTCGTTATTACTTTAAATCCTGATGACTCTAAGGAATCAATACCAGTTTGTGAAATTCCATCGTTTGCTAATACTTTCATGACAATTTTATTTTATTTTCCGTAAAATCGGAAATCTTATTACTATTATTTTTTATGCTGTTCGTTCTAATTCTTTCATTACATCAACAAGTACTTGAACACTTTCTAAAGGCAAAGCGTTATACATAGAAGCTCTAAACCCTCCAACACTTCTATGGCCTTTTAAACCATTAATTCCTGCCTCTGTCCAAAGTGTATTGAATTGATTTTCTAAAGAGCTGTCTGTGAGGTTAAACGTTGCGTTCATTTTGGATCGATCTTCTTTTTGACTTACAAAACCTTTAAATAAAGGGTTTGTATCAATTTCAGAATACAACAGTTCTGCTTTTTTATTATTGATTTTTTCAATTTCCGAAATTCCTCCAAGGTTTTTTAACCACTCTAAAGTTAACATAGATACATAAACAGGAAACACTGCGGGAGTATTATACATACTGTCTTTTCCAATATGAACCTGATAATCTAACATCGAAGGAATGGTTCTTGAAACTTTTCCTAAAATATCTTCTTTTATAATTACTAAAGTCGTTCCAGCAGGACCCATATTTTTTTGAGCACCTGCATAAATTAAATCAAACTGAGAGAAATCCATTTGCCTTGAAAAGATATCACTACTCATATCACAAACCTTTACAACAGCTGTTTTTTGAAAGTCATTAATTTGTGTTCCAAAAATAGTGTTGTTACTAGTGCAATGAAAATAATCTACATCTGAAGGGATTGTGTAGTTTTTAGGTATATAATTAAAATTTTGATCTTTAGATGAAGCTACTTCAACTATATCTCCAAGCAATTTAGCTTCATTAATAGCTTTATCTGACCAAGTTCCAGTATTTAAATATGCGGATTTTTTCTCCAATAGATTAAATGCAACCATTAAAAATTCCATACTAGCTCCACCATGTAAAAACAAAGCTTTGTAACCTTTTCCTTGAAGTCCTAGTAACTCTAAGCTTAAATTTCTAGCATTTTCCATTACCTCCACAAAATCTTTACTACGATGTGAAATTTCAATTAATGAAAGGTTTAGGTTGTTGAAATTGACAACGGCTTCAGATGCTTTTTGCATTACTGATTGCGGTAAAATACAGGGTCCTGCGCTAAAATTATGTTTTTTCATGTGTCTCGATAGGTTATTTTTAATGATTACAAGTATCTGCTTATTAGTTAGTTGTTGTTTTATTTTATGATACGATTTAATGAGCATTCGACCCTCTTTAACATAAAATAAATAAACAGCTGTTTCATTATAAAATTAAATTTCTGTGCAAATATCCGAAAACATTAGCCTTTATATATTGTTTTATCAATAAATTAATTAGGAAGTTTTACTAAAAAATCGATAGTGTCTATACCATCTGCATATTCCCATAAGTTTGGATTCTGCGTTTCACCAAATTTAATTTCATTTTTAATCCCCAAATTAGAAACAATGCACTGAATGTTATCCTTTTCGGTGATTAATTTTTCGCAAACTGATTCTAAAGTATCATAATATTCATAAAAAGTTACCGATATAGGCGATGAGAAGTTAATGTCTTCTTTTAGCAATAAAAATTCATTGTCCAATAAATTAACATTACTCATTAAGTAAACAGCCTTGTTATAGTCGTAATTATTGATGTACTTGTTGTCATTTATAACTTCTTTCCATGTAAACATTGCATTAAAAAAAGCATCAAAGTTATAATCTTTAGGAATAAAAATTTTGGAAACATTTCTACAACCCAAACCAAAATACCTAAAGATATCATTGGAAAGACTTTTGAGTTCTTCACCCGTTTCCTTGCCAGAAAGAACCGCTACTGAATTTCTATTTTTCCTAATTATGTTTGGATATTTACCAAAATAATATTCAAAATAACGCGCTGTATTATTGCTGCCTGTTGCAATGACTGCATCAAATTTTTCTAATCTTTCTTCAGTAAACACTATTTTACCTTCAAATTCTGGTTCAATTGCAATTAAATATTTTGTTAAATAGGGCAGAAGTAGCTTATCGTTAGAAGATAGTTTTGCAATTAAACGATTTCCAGAAATTAATACTGATAAAAAATCATGGAAACCAACTAAAGGTATGTTACCGGCTAATACGATTGCTATATGATGATTATGAACTTTATCTAAATCATATTTGGAAGTCCATTTTAATAAGTTCTCTTCATTTAACGCATCTTTCCAATTTTTAAATGCAAATTGGATATTGTTTTCTGTAAACCAACCATTATATGATTTAGATAACTGTATTGCATCAGTCATTGCTTCAAAGAAGATCTCATTAAAAGGTATATTGTCTTTTTTAATGTAATTTTCATTAGAAAACTGACTCATAAAGTTTCCTAATGTTACAAAAGCTTGAATTCTTTTATTTAATTGCATTTTATTGTTTGGTGTTAGGTTTTGAAGTTTCTAAATTTGTACAAAGTTAAAAAAAGAAAATACGATGGCAATTATAATAACTGATGAATGTATAAATTGTGGTGCCTGTGAGCCAGAATGCCCTAATAATGCAATTTACGAAGCTTCTGATGAATGGAAATATGAAGAAGGAACCGCCTTAAATGGAGTTGTTCTTTTACCAAATGGGAAACAGGTCGATGCAGCTAAAGAGCAAGACCCCATTAGTGATGAGTTTTACTTTATAGCGCCAGACAAATGTACAGAGTGTATTGGGTTTCATGAAGAGCCTCAATGTGCTGCAGTTTGTCCTGTTGATTGTTGTGTTCCAG
>CAJXVL010000033.1 GCA_913061205.1 uncultured Flavobacteriaceae bacterium
ATTACTGGGTAATGAACCTATTTATACCACTTTATTAAAACGCACTTTGGAAAACTCAAAACAATAAACACAAATTTGACGAATAGAATAAAGCCAAGGAGTTAAAAATATACAACAATAAATTAACCTAATGATTTTGCCTTTTTTAAAAGATGTAATTATTAGAAATTAAAAAAAATGTTTTTTTTAAAAGCCAGAAAAATAAAAAGTACTGTATTGATAAATTATGTATTTACTAATGTTTGTTTTATCATATTAAACCTCTTATAAAAATGAAAATAAGAAAAAAGACAAAAGCTAGTACCATTTAAAAAAAATTGCTAATTTTGAATTAATAGATTTTTTCTTTTTTATTTTATTAATCCACAACTTTCTTTTTAAACGAATTTTGATCAATAAATTTAGAAACTAAAAATGCTAACCATTATAAAAAAAGTCAACAGTTCTTACCTATTTCATCTCTAAAAAAATAACTTATGAAAAAATTAATTTTAGCAATCATTTTATTGTTCTCGTTTTCAACACAAGCTCAATCATCTCTTAACGGACTTTGGGATACTGGAGAAAACAATACCAATATAGAAGTCAGTGAAAAAAATAATCAATGGGTTGGCCTTGTAAAAACTTCAGATACTAAGGAAGATATTGGAATGTTGATTTTAAAGGATCTAAAGAAAGATGGAGACAAATCAACCGGAAAAATTTATGCTCCAAAACGTAAACAATGGTACGATGTAGATATTACAGCAGAGAAAAATAATTTAAAACTTAAAGTTAACGCAGGATTATTTAGTAAATCATTAGAATGGAAAAGAGTTCAATAAAAAACTTTCCAAAACATATAAAAAGTAAACACTTTATAGCTAAAGTTTTTCTCTTAAAATAAATCGAAAAGTATGAGATAATTTATCCATTTACTATACCAATTAAAAAAAAAGCAATATAAAGATAATTAAATAAAATTTACGGTTAACTGTTTTGTTTATGTCGCTGTATTTTAGTTAGTTATACCAAATTAAAAATAAGTTTACATAACTGATTAATGCTTTAAAATTATGAGAAAAAAATTTCTATTTATTGTATTTTCTATGTGCATGCTAATTACAGTATATTCATGTTCAAAGAAATTTATGGTCATTGAAAGTCCTTTATTGCAACCGCCTGCCAGAGTACTTAAAGAAAGACCTAATATAGCGCTGGTTCTTGGAGGTGGTGCATTTCATGGAATGGCGCATGCGGGTGTTATAAAAGTGCTTGAAGATGCCGGAATTCCCATTGACCTGATTGTTGGAACGAGTGCGGGAAGTATGGTGGGTGCATTATATGCTGACAATCCTAATATTGACGATCTAATACCGCTAATAAAATCAACAAAAGCCAAAGATGTTTTTGATTTTTCTTTATTTCGGTCGAGCTTAGGCTTTGTTTCGGGAAAGAAATTACAACGTTATCTAAATAAACAACTTAGTGTTACTCAGATTGAGGATACACAAATACCTTTTGTTGCTGTTACAACAGATATTGAGAAAGGAAAATCTGTAGCTTTAAAAGCCGGACCAATATCACCATCGGTTAATGCATCTTGTGCAGTCCCAGGAATTTTTGAACCGGTAAAAATGTATGGTACAACTTTTGTCGATGGAGGTGTTATTAATGGGGTTCCTGTTAATTTTGCCAAAGAATATGATCCAAAATATATTATTGCAGTTAGAATTATGGAGTTCGATACTACGGTGGTATTAAAAAATCGAAAAGATGTGGTGTTGCGAACATCTGCTATTGCATCACATTATGCTAATGAAGAGACAATCTCATTAGCTAATATTATAATTGCACCTGACCTAAAAGGCATTCCGCTAATGAGTGGTAAAAACAATGAAAAAATGTATGAACTGGGAATTACTGCTGCAAAAGCAATGCTTCCTAAAATAAGATATGAACTAAAAGAAAGGGATATACTTAAATAGTTTAGTCTGTTTATTATCAATTGAAAACGGTTGGGTTTAAAACTGAAAACTAAAAGCAAGCTAAACTATAATTTTAACACTGTAAATTGGTGGCAAAGTGGATCCAGTTGTTTCTTTAATTGCGGTATTAACTGATCTCCATGTTCCAGATAAAACTCAGAGAAATTAACCCTACGTTCTTGTAGACTTTCTTTTGGAAATAATTGTTTTTGGATAGAAGTTAATCTTTTTAATTGATCTTTTAGTTTTCGTTTTTCTGCTTTTAGCAATCTTTTCTCTAAATGATCTAAACCGTTAAGCTGCTTTTTTTCTTGTGCTCCAACAGCTCCTAAAAAAGAGACATCGGTTTGTTTTGCCAATTCATACAAGCCTATAAATTGTTTTTTTAAATGTTCCCGTTGTGGGCTAAAATTAATTTTTAATGTTGACAACTGTTGCGTATGCTTTTTCTCTAAATCATCGATATTTAAAAACAATGCTTCGATAGTTTCATTTAGTTTATCTAATTTTTTAGAAAGTTTTTGTGGGAGCAACAATACTGAATTTCGCAATAATAAAATGGGAAAAGTTACCGCTACACTTTTAAAATAATCTTTTAATTGAAACCAATAAGCCAATTCTCCACCTCCACCTACATAACACAAATTAGGCAATACCAATTCTTGATAAAGAGGTCTTAATAAGGCATTGGGTGAAAATCGTTCTGGGAATTCTTCGAGCTCTTTTAATAAATCTTCCTTTGAAAAAACAATCCTTGTATTGTTAATTTTAAAACTTCCTTCTTCCTCAATAATGCGTTCTCGGATTCCTTTAATAATATAAAACAGATTAATTTCTCTAGGATGTACCTGCTTATTATAACCGACGGCTTCTAATTGCTCAGTTGTTTTATTAATGATTGAAAAAGAACTATTATCAAAAAGTTCTTTTTGAACAAAATATGTAAATTCTTTTTTTAGTTCCTTATCATTTCCATCAATAATAACGAGTCCATATTCCGCAAACAATTGCTGAGCCAAATAACGAGAAGCATCACTAAGATTCTTGTGTTGTAAATAAGCTTCAGAAAACAAGTCAATTAGTTTTTTAGCATTCTTACTTGCACCCATTTTAGTTTTTAAAGTTGCTAATAACTGTTCCATTCCTTCAGTATCCAATGCTCCAACAGCTCCGCCACTTTCGTGATCCCAAGTTACCTTTTCATCATATAGATTAAAATAATTGATCTCCTCAAAATCGTGATCTTCACTTGCCATCCAATACACTGGCACAAAATGATGATTGGAATGTTTTTTATTTAATTGTTCCGATAAATTAATTGCCGAAACTATTTTATATAAGAAATATAAAGGTCCTGTAAATAAATTAAGTTGATGACCTGTAGTAATGGTAAAGGTATGATCACTTAAAAGTGAATTGATATTGTTTTTTGTTGCTTCAGAAATTTCAAAACCTTGGTATTGCTTATTTAAACTAGCTACCAAAACCTTCCTGCTTTTCCTTTTAAAAGATCTACTCTTTTCTGCTATCTGGGCCTTAAAATTATCAATCACAGGGAAACGGTGATAAAAAGATGCTAATGCTTCTTTTTCAGCTAAATAATCAACCATTAAAGATGAAAAGTATCCAGTGTTTTTGTAAGGTAGGTGTTTTATCGACATAAAATTGTTTGCAATATCTGTTGTAAAAATACAAAATCCTTAATAGTGTTTTGCAAGAGAATGTTAATTAAAAAATATATAGGATGAAATGTAAAACATTTTATAAATTGCAAGCACTTAATAAAAAAAACCATGATTCGTTACTTGACTCTTTTATTTCTTTTTATTTCAACATCCATCATCGCTCAAATTAAATCTCCATCTGAGTTTTTAGGCTATGAGATAGGCACTCAATTTACTCGTCACGCGGAGGTAGTTAATTATTTTGAGTATGTAGCTTCTAATAGTAAGCTAGTCAATTATGAAGCCTATGGAAAAACGAACGAGCGAAGACAATTAACCTATGCGATTGTTTCTTCCAAGGATAATTTGAAAAATATAGAAACGATTAGAACCAATCATCTTAAAAATGCAGGAATTATAGATGGAGATGTAAATCCTGAAAAAGCGATTGTTTGGTTAAGTTATAACGTACACGGTAATGAGGCATCTAGTTCAGAAGCTGCCATGCAAACACTTTATATACTTATTACCAAGAAACAATTATGGTTAGAAAATACGGTAGTAATTATCGATCCCTGTATCAATCCAGATGGACGCGATCGTTACGTAAACTGGTACAACCAAGTAAAAGCAACTCCATATGATGTAAAACAAGTAGCTGCAGAGCATAACGAACCTTGGCCTGGAGGAAGAGCCAACCATTACCTTTTCGATTTAAACAGAGATTGGGTTTGGGCAACACAAATAGAAACAACTCAACGATTAAAACTATACAATCAATGGATGCCTCACATTCATGTAGATTTTCACGAACAAGGAATAAATGAGCCTTATTATTTTGCTCCAGCTGCAGAGCCTTACCACGAGGTTATTTCAGATTGGCAACGAGATTTTCAAGTTCAAATAGGTAAAAACAACGCAAAGTATTTTGATCGCGAAGGATGGTTGTTTTTTACAAGAGAACGATTCGATTTATTATATCCAAGTTATGGAGACACCTACCCGATGTTCATGGGAGCTATCGGTATGACCTATGAGCAAGCTGGACACGGAAGGGCTGGACTGGGTGTTAATACAGACGAAGGCACGGTATTGACTTTAGTAGACCGAATGCAACACCATACAACTGCAGGCCTATCTACGGTTGAAGTAGCTTCAAAAAATACTGAAAAACTAAATAAAGAATTTAAAACCTATTTTAATAACGACCAGTTAAGGTATAAGAGTTACGTATTAAATGGCAATTCAGATAAATTAAAAAAACTCACTAACTTATTAGACAAACATGAAATAACCTGGGGATATTCTATTGATAAAAGTGCTTCAGGATATCATTATGGAACTCAAAAAAACGGTTCTATTAACGCTGAAAATGGAATTATTGTAAGTACAAATCAACCAAAAGGGAAAATGGTAAAAGTCTTGTTCGAACCAGATGCTAAATTAAGCAATCCGTTAACCTATGACATTACTTCTTGGAGTTTACCATATGCTTACGGCCTAGAAACTGTTGCAAGCACCAGTTTATTAGAAGCTAATGAGATTAAAATTAGCCATGAATTTCACAACAAACCATCCCCAAAATCTGTGGGTTATATTAGTAAATGGAACAGTATAAACGATGCAGCTTTTTTAGTAGAATTGTTACAGAACGATATCAAAGTACGTTTTTCTGAAAAAGAATTAAGTTTTAATAGTATTCCTTTTGATAGAGGCAGTCTAATTATAACGAGAAGCGATAATAAAAAAAAGGTAGATTTTGATAAAATAGTGACCGATATTGCTAATAAGCAACACCGTAAATTAGTTGCTTCGCCATCTAGTTTTTCAGATAATGGAACAGATTTTGGTTCGCCAGATATTAAATTAGTAAACAAACAACGAATTGCCGTATTAAAAGGGGAAGGTGTTTCTTCACTTAGCTATGGAGCTATTTGGTACTTTTTTGAAACAGAATTAAAATATCCTCTTACATCGATTGATACGGATGATTTTGGAACTAGCTCTTTAGAAAAATTCGATGTATTAATTCTTCCTGAAACTTATTATTGGGAAGCCCTTGATGAAGATAGTATTAAAACACTTAAAAGTTGGATTCAAAAAGGAGGAAAATTAATCGCAATGGGAAGCTCTGTTGGTTTATTTAATGATAAAGAAGGTTTTGGAATTTCAATAAATAATGAAGTAGAAAAAGAGGAAATAGAAGATGATTTAGATTCAAAACTGCAACCTTATGATCAACGAGAAATTAACAATGTAAAAAACTTTATTACAGGAAGTGTCTATAAAGTAGCAATAGACAATACACATCCAATGGCTTTCGGTTATAAAGAGACTTATTATAGTTTAAAACAAGGCAAGCAATCATATCAATTCTTGGATTCAGGTTATAACGTAGGATATTTGAAAGGAGATGCTGTGAGTGTTTCAGGTTTTTCTGGAGAGGAAGCTATAAAAGCACTTAAAAACTCCATCGTTTTTGCTGAAAAAAGAATGGGAAGCGGAAGCATCATTTACCTGGTAGACGATGTGTTATTTCGTTCGTTTTGGGAAAATGGTAAATTGTTTTTTATCAATAGTATTTTCTTTGTAAACAATAATAAAGTTAGGATTTAAAATATTAACTAAATTTGAATAACATACCTCACTCATGTTTGAAAACATTTTTATCGGATTAATAGTTGTCGGAATTACTATTATAATTCAAGCCTATGGTACAAAATTTTGGACTTCTTATCTTAAAAATCAATACGCAAGTAAACCTTTAATCAGTTTTGATCATAGGACAGTTAGATTAATAATATATACCTCTTTATTTTTATTCTCATTAAATTTTTTAGAAGTTGTTGTTTGGGGTTTTACCTATTATCTTTTACCGGGTATTACAGAATTTCAAAATCTAGAAAAAGCTATTTATTTTTCATTAGTCACTTTTACCACCCTTGGATATGGTGATATTACCATAAGCTCTACCAATAGAATTTTATCTGGTTTTGAGGCTATGAATGGTATTTTATTGTTGGGCTGGACTACGGCTATGATGTTTTCTGTTATACAATTTGTTATGAGAGAAACATTAAAGGAACAGAATGAAAAAAAACTAGCAAATCCAAGCTCTAAAAAATAGAATCTATTTAACATCCTCATTCCTAATGTTTTATTAAATTTGCTAGTTATTGAATTATTTAATGAGTTTTGAAAATATGTAGTGATCGATTCTTTTATTATTTATTAACCTGAAACTTATATCTATTTTGTGGTATCAAATAACATCTTACATTAAATTTTTACTGAAATCTAAAAATCAGCATGGAATTCATTCTCCTTTTGTCTATGATTTAATAACGAAATGTTTTTATGATTCTAAAAAGAAAACAGCATACAAAACATTGATAGTATACAGAAATAAGACCATTCAACACAAGAAAATAATTTCCATTACAGACTTTAGAGCAAACTACAGAGTATTTAAATCGAGGGAAAGAAAAGTTTCTACCGTTACAAAAAACACAAAAATTACTTTAAAAAAGCAAAAATTACTTTATAGAATAATAAGTTATTTTAAACCTGATACTATTTTGGAACTAGGAACTTCTATTGGTTTAGGAACTATTGCCATGTCTATTGCAAATCCTTCTTCCAAACTAATAACCATGGAAGGATGCCCAAATACTTCAAAATTAGCACAGCACTATTTTAACGAGTTTGGACTAAAAAACATTCATTTAAAGAATTCAACTTTTAAAGATTTTTTAAAAATTAAATCTTCGATAAAATATGATATTGTTTTTATAAATGAAAATCACAACAAAGAAGATATCATAGACTATTTCAACATTCTATCAGATAAAATAAATAATGATTCTATTTTAATATTTGATGGAATATATTGGAATATTAAGATGACAGAAGCTTGGAATCAAATTAAAGAAAACCCTAAAGTTACTCTTAGTATAGACACCTATTATTGGGGCTTTCTTTTTTTTAGAATAGAACAAGAAAAACAACATTTTACTATAAGAGTGTAACAAGCGAATACACTCTGCGTCTTATGAGGAAAACTATTATCTTGCAAAGGTTAAAATTCAGTAAAAAAAATGAGTTTAGTTATAAAAATTAAGGGAATAATCAGGAATTTTCCATTGGGAAATGAGCTTGTAAAAGTTTTAAAAGGAATTGATTTAGAAATCGAACGTGGAGAATATGTAGCATTGATGGGACCTTCTGGTTCTGGAAAATCTACCTTAATGAACCTTTTAGGATGCTTAGACACTCCAACTGCCGGAACCTACGAATTAAACGGAAAAGATGTGAGTAATATGTCACAAGATGATCTAGCTGAAATTAGAAATAAAGAAATAGGTTTTGTTTTTCAAACTTTTAACTTATTACCGAGAACAACTGCATTAGATAATGTAGCATTGCCCATGGTTTATGCAGGAGCTTCAAAAGAAGAAAGAAAAAATCGGGCTGAAAAAGTATTAACAGATGTTGGCTTAGCTGATAGAATGGATCATAAACCAAGTCAATTGTCTGGAGGGCAAAGACAGCGTGTTGCTGTAGGTAGAGCATTAGTAAACAAACCTTCCATCATTTTAGCAGATGAGCCTACAGGAAATTTAGATTCTAAAACATCTCTAGAAATTATGGGACTTTTTGATGATATTCATAAAAAAGGAAACACTGTTATCATAGTAACACACGAAGAAGATATCGCAAAATACGCACATAGAGTAATTAGATTAGTGGATGGCATAGTTTCAAGCGATATAAGAAATAAATAAGTTTATAATATTCTATATTTGTAAGTCAAATTACTTTTTATGGATTTTTTCAATCTTTCAAATCCCATTCTTTTAATCGTTAGCGGTTTTGGATTACTAGCCCTACTCTATTTTTGGAATAAGTACAACACAAAAAAAAGTCGCACAAGAAACAGAAAGAGTTTTAGAAAAAATTATTACGATAAGAAAAAAGACTAGCCATCATGAAAAAAGCAATCATTGTTGGAGCTACTTCAGGCATAGGTAGAGAATTAGCATCTATTCTTATAAAAAACAACTTTAAAGTTGGGATTACAGGAAGACGATTAAAGCTCTTAGAACAATTAAAATCTACTTCACCAGATAAATACATTGTCAAATCATTTGATTGCACTGCAGCATCTAATACCATTAAACTAAGAGAACTTACTGATGAATTAGAAGGATTGGATTTACTAATTATGAGTTCTGGTAGAGGTCATGAAAATAGGCAATTAAATTTCGAAGAAGATAATAAAACAATCAATTTAAACGTAAGCGCTTTTACTGAAATCATGAACTGGTCCTTTAATTTTTTTAAAAACCAAGGCTTTGGACATATTACTGCAATAAGTTCTGTAGCGGGTTTAAGAGGCACTAAGTTTGCTCCTGCTTACTTTGCATCAAAAGCATACCAGATTAATTATTTAGAAAGTCTTCGAAAAATGGCAATTAAAAACGTCTACATAACAGATATACGTCCAGGTTATGTTGACACTGCTATGGCTTTAGGAGATAATTTGTTTTGGGTTTCTTCTAAGGAAAAAGCTGCAAAACAAATATTTAATTATATAAAAAAGAAAAAAGATATCGGTTATGTTTCTAAAAAGTGGCAAATAATTGCCTTTGCTTTGAAAATCGTTCCCAACTTTATTTACAAAAGAGTATAACTTTAAAAATAAGAATCAATAATAACCGTTAAGTCTTAATAAATTTATTTAGATAAAACTTAGACATTAAAGATTAAAAAACTAAGAAAAAAGAAAATATGCGAATTCCAATAATAAACTAAAAAGCTGTAAATAATAAATTAACAGTAGCTTAGCTATAAAACAATACAAACACATGAAAATATATACAAAAACTGGAGATAAAGGGACCACTGCTTTATATGGAGGAACAAGAGTGCCTAAACACCACATTCGAATCGAAAGCTATGGAACAGTTGATGAATTAAACTCTTATATTGGATTGGTGAGAGATCAAGATATAGATACCCCAACCAAAGAGTTATTAACTCAAATACAAGAACGATTGTTTACGTTGGGAGCTATATTGGCAACTGATCCAGAAAAAGAAAAACTAAAAAGTGGAAAAGAGCGATTAAATATTCCAAGAATTGATGAGAACGACATTCAACTTTTAGAGTCTGAAATGGATCAAATAAATGAAAACCTACCTTCCATGACGAATTTTATTCTTCCAGGAGGACACCCTACAGTGTCACATTGTCACGTTGCACGTTGTATTTGCCGTCGCGCAGAACGTTTAGTTACTTTTCTAAACGAGCAAGAACCTATAGATGGACTTGTTTTAAAGTATTTAAACAGGTTATCTGATTACTTATTTGTACTGGCACGAAAATTGACTTATGACTTAGAAATTGATGAAATTAAATGGATTCCTAAGAAACTATAATTATCAAAAAACTTAAATTGTAAGTAACTGTTTATCTGATACTTACAAACGTTCTTAAAAATAAAGCATAAATAATTACGATTTTACTTGACTTTGTGATCAAAAAAATTATTTTTGCAGAAAATTAAAAACCATTAAAGTCTATGTACTGGACATTAGAATTAGCATCATTTTTAAGTGATGCACCCTGGCCGGCAACGAAAGATGAATTGATAGATTACTCTATTAGAACTGGAGCACCCCTTGAGGTTGTTGAAAATCTACAGGCTATTGAGGACGAAGGAGATTCTTACGATTCAATTGAAGAGATATGGCCAGATTATCCCACGGACGAAGATTATCTGTGGAATGAAGATGAATATTAAAAAATTAATTACAAAAAAGTCTCTAAATAGAGGCTTTTTTTTTGCTTAATACTTTAAAACTAAAAATAGTGTATCCTTTGGCTATGTTGTTTTTTTAGAGTTTTTTTGTAAAACATTGAAAAGTCTATTTACTTTTTAATTCAAGTAAAAAACACACAATCAAAATGGGAATATTAGATAATGTTTTAAAATTATTTGTTGGGGATAAATCCAAAAAAGATATTAGTGATATCCAGCCGATAGTAGCGCAAATAAAAAAACAAGAATCAGTTATAGAGGAACTTAGCATAGATGAGTTAAGAGCAAAAACTACTGAATTTAAGAATAAAATAAAAGCAGATCAAAAAGAAATTCAAGATCAAATAAATGCTTTAGAAAAAGAATCTTCCGAGATTGATGATATCAATAAAAAAGAAGATCTCTACAAAGAAATTGATCAGTTAAAAGACGATAGGTATCTTACTGAAGTAAAAACATTAGAAGAGTTATTACCCGAAGCTTTTGCAGTTATGAAAGAAACGGCAAAACGATTTAAAAATAATGAAACACTTATCGTAAATGCGACACCTTTTGATAGAGAAATTTCTGCTATTAAGGATTATGTGAATTTAGATGGAGAAAAGGCAATATGGGAAAACTCTTGGGATGCTGCTGGTAAGGAAATAACATGGGACATGATTCATTATGATGTTCAATTAATTGGTGGTATTGCCTTGCATCAAGGAAAAGCAGCTGAAATGCAAACTGGTGAAGGAAAAACATTAGTTGCAACGCTTCCGATGTACTTAAATAGCCTAGCTGGAAATGGGGTACATTTAGTTACGGTAAATGATTATTTAGCAAAACGTGATAGTGCGTGGATGGCTCCTTTATTTCAATTTCACGGTTTAACTGTAGATTGTATTGATTATCACCAACCAAACTCTGAAGAACGTAAAAAAGCTTATAATGCAGATATTACTTATGGTACCAACAATGAGTTTGGCTTTGATTACCTAAGAGATAATATGGCGCATTCTCCCGAAGATTTAGTTCAGCGACCTCATCACTACGCAATTGTTGATGAGGTGGATTCGGTATTAATTGATGATGCTCGTACGCCTTTAATTATTTCGGGACCTGTACCAGAAGGGGATCGTCATGAATTTAATGAACTAAAACCAAAAATTGCTGATATCGTTGCGGTACAGAAAAAATATTTAACGGGTGTTTTAGTAGATGCTAAAAAACTAATAAAAGAAGGAGACGAAAAAGAAGGTGGTTTCCAGTTATTAAGAGTTTATAGAGGTATTCCTAAAAACAAGGCATTGATAAAATATTTATCAGAAGAAGGAGTTCGTCAAATACTTCAGAAAACTGAAAATCATTATATGTCAGACAACAACCGTGAAATGCCAAAGATAGATGCGGAATTGTATTATGTAATTGACGAAAAAAATAATCAGATTGAACTATCCGATAAAGGGGTTGATTATCTTTCCGGCATAGACGATCCAGATTTCTTTGTAATGCCAGAAATCGGTGTTAAAATAGCTCAAATTGAAGCAAAGGGTCTTTCTTCAGAAGAAGAAGCACATCAAAAAGAAATATTGTTTCGTGAATTCGGAGTAAAAAGTGAACGGATTCATACCATGAGTCAATTATTGAAAGCCTATTCTCTTTTTGAAAAGGATACTCAATATGTAGTAATGGACAATAAAGTAATGATTGTTGATGAATCTACGGGTCGTATTATGGACGGTAGACGTTATAGTGATGGTTTACACCAAGCTATTGAAGCCAAAGAAAATGTAAAAATTGAAGCAGCTACACAAACCTTTGCTACAGTAACACTGCAAAATTACTTTAGAATGTATCGCAAGCTATCTGGTATGACTGGTACAGCTGTAACTGAAGCCGGTGAACTTTGGGAAATATATAAATTAGATGTTGTTGAAATTCCGACGAATAGACCGATGCAAAGAGATGATCGTGAGGATAAAATTTACAAAACCAAACGTGAAAAATACAATGCAGTAATTGAAGAAGTCACCTTACTTACAGAAGCTGGAAGACCAGTTCTAATCGGTACTACTTCGGTAGAAATATCAGAGTTATTAAGTAGAATGTTGAGTATTCGTAGTGTAAGACATAATGTATTGAATGCAAAACTTCATAAAAAAGAAGCAGATATTGTAGAAGAAGCAGGACAATCCGGTATGGTAACCATAGCAACAAATATGGCTGGTCGTGGTACCGATATTAAATTAACGGAAGAAGTTAAAAAATCGGGAGGTTTAGCAATTGTTGGAACAGAGCGTCATGATTCTCGTCGTGTTGATAGACAATTAAGAGGTCGTAGTGGACGTCAAGGAGATCCGGGAAGCTCTCAATTTTATGTAGCATTAGATGATAACTTAATGCGTTTATTTGGTAGTGAGCGAATTGCCAAAATGATGGATAAAATGGGCTTAAAAGAAGGTGAAGTAATTCAACATTCTATGATTTCAAAATCTATTGAACGTGCTCAGAAAAAAGTAGAAGAAAATAATTTTGGTATCCGTAAACGTCTATTAGAATATGATGATGTAATGAATGCGCAAAGAGAAGTAGTTTACAAAAGACGTTTTCATGCATTGTTTGGGGATCGATTAAGTGTAGATATTGCTAATATGATTTTTGATACTGCAGAGGTAATTACTGAAGATAATAAAGTAGCTCAAGATTATAAAAATTTTGAGTTTGAATTAATTCGCTATTTCTCTATCAGTTCTCCTATAAACAAAAAAGAATTTGAGAAGATGGATTCTCAAGAGATTTCAGGTATTATTTACAAAACTGCATTGGAACATTATCAAAACAAAATGGTTCGCAATGCAGAAACAGCATTTCCTGTTATTAAAAATGTTTATGAAACACAAAAAGATCAATATAAACGAATTTTAGTGCCATTTACAGATGGAGTTAAAACCTTAAACGTTGCAACTGATCTTGAAAAAGCTTATGAATCGAAAGGAAAACAACTGATCCAAGATTTTGAAAAAAATATTTCATTAGCTATTATTGATGATGCTTGGAAAACTCATTTACGTAAAATGGATGAGTTAAAGCAATCGGTGCAATTAGCAGTTCATGAACAAAAAGATCCATTATTGATTTACAAGTTTGAAGCTTTTGAATTGTTTAAAGAAATGATTGTTCAGGTAAATAAAGATGTGATCTCATTCTTGTTTAAAGGAGAATTACCTCAAGAAAATCAACAACAAATTAGAGAAGCTCGTCAAGAAAAAACGAATAAAAATCTAAAAGAACAAAAAGATGAAATTCAGAATTTAGATGAACGTTCATCTATATCAAGAGCAGCAGGACAAACCCAAGGTCAACAGCAACAAGTAACAGAAACTATCGTTAGGGAGCAACCAAAAATTGGTCGTAATGATAAAGTTACCATTAAACACGTGATGAACGGTGAAAGTAAAACCTTAAAATACAAACAAGCCATTCCATTAATAAACAAAGGAGAATGGGTATTGGTTGAATAATAGTTTTCAATAAAATTATAAAAAAGAATTCAAGAAGTTGAGTTCTTTTTTTTTATAACTAAGCTAATAATTATTAATTATTCTACACTTTATTTACATTTTACTTTTGTACAATTCTTTTAATATGCTTCCTATTTTAAAAAATAAAAAAGCAATAAAGCCAACTAACAATCCCATTATTAATTCTGAAATAATACTTGGTATACCGTGAAATAAGTCGTGCACTGCAGTAATATTATGTAAAAACAAACCACCACCAACTAAAAGCATAGCAAGCGTACCAATAATTGCAATTAATTGAATTAATTTAGGCAATATCCAAACTAAACTAGTTCCAATTTCATAAAAAATTGTTTTAAAAAACCCTTTATTATTTTCTGAAATTTTTATCAATCGAAATCCGACATCGTCAATCCTCACCATTAAAGCTACAATTCCATAAACGCCAATAGTAGCGATAACAGCGACTAAAGACACGACTACAACCTGAATTAATAAGCTGGAGTTTGTAAGGGTTCCAAGGGCGATCATGATAATTTCTAAAGAAAGAATAAAGTCCGTTATAATAGCAGATTTAATTTTAGATTTCTCCAATGCTGATAATGCTGCTTCAGTTTCTATTTCTCTAAAATCAAGCGCATGTTTTTTTTTATAAAAAAAAGTATGAATTATTTTTTCGACCCCTTCAAAACTTAAATAAATTCCTCCTATCAATAAAATGGGCACAATTAATTGAGGTAAAAATGCACTTAATAAAAAAACGAATGGAAGTATGATCAACTTGTTGACAAAAGATCCTTTTGTAATAGCCCAAATCACGGGTAGTTCTCTTGAAGCTCTAAAACTAGATGCTTTTTCTGCACCCACGGCCAAGTCGTCTCCTAAAATTCCTGCTGTCTTTTTAGTAGCCACTTTAGTCATCATAGCTACATCATCCATTAATGCTGCTATATCGTCTAAGAGCGCGAAAAATCCTGACATTTATTTTAATTTTGTCTTGAACAAAAAAACTAATTATTGGATGCTCTTTTCTTATAGTTCTTTAAAAATTCCCCTTTTGGGCTACCATCATCAAAAGAGCTTCCTTTTAATAATAACCTAGTTTTTCCTCTGGCCTCCTCATTAGGCAAATCTTCATATTCCATTCTATAAACAGCACCAAACAAAGGAGCTCTTCCAGCTCCGTGATAACAATGGATTAAAACTGGGTAATTATCTGGATTGTCCATAATTTCTAAGAAAGAATCTACTGTTTCTTGGCTAGGTACTTGGTGAGAACCCACATTAAAGTAGCTTACGCCTTCTATATTTTCTACCGCCTCTTTTTCAGCAATTAACTCTTTAGGAACTTCAGGGTTGTTTATAGTGTCTTTAGTTCCAGGAAATCTTAAATCTACAATGCTTTTAATATGATACTTTTTGGTATAACTTTCTATTTCGTCTGGAGGAATTACCCCAGACTTATACACTTTTCCTTTAGTGATTTCTTTAAAATTATAATTGATGTTTACATCATAAACATATTTCCCTACTCCTACTAAAACTATGATTAAAATAATTCCAATTATTTTCTTTTTCATGCGTTGATATTATTTCTGTCTCTTATACACATCTGACGCTGCCGACGACTCCTTACGTG
>CAJXVL010000034.1 GCA_913061205.1 uncultured Flavobacteriaceae bacterium
AAAAGAATAAGCTGTATCGGCTGTTAATTCCGTAACTTGAAATGAAGTACCTGTTACAGACCCAATGTTAGTTAATCCTTGATACACATCGTAACTAGTAACTGCTACATTATCTGTAGAAGCATCCCAAGAAAGGTCAACTGTAGTTTGGCTGATATTAGAGGCTAGTAAGTTAGTTGGTGCGCTTGGCGCTTGTGTGTCAACCGTAGAACCACCTAAGTTAACTGTATAATCTTCAACCTCACCATAATTAAATGTTTCACATGCCGCTGGTATGCCATTATATTTCATTGAAACTCGAATTCGTACTGCTGTACCAGCTGTTTCTGTAGGCACGGTAAACGTGCCACTATTTGGGGTATTTGTAGAAGCTGCTTTTGACCAAACAAGTTCACCTGCATCATTGAAGTCCTGATCATCGTTATAATCAATCCAAACGGCATAACCTTCTGAATAACTTTGTCCTGTCCAAGTTGGGGTTACCGTAATGGTATAACTTTGACCTTCCATTAAATCGGTTGATTGGTTTGTGAAATCTGAATAAAATTCAGCTCCTGAGCTATTGTCAATTGTTCCTAATTGAACCCGACTAATATATTCGTCATTATTGTTTGTACTAGCTGAATTACAATATTCAGCTGGAGCTCCATAAGCTCCACCTACCCCAACTGCATGCCAAGCATTTGTTGTTGCAATTTCTTCAGCACTATCAGCTCCATATAAATCAATTGCAGCTTGTATGGCTCCTGTTCGGGCATCGATATATTGGGAATTAGCCCCTAAGTAGACGCTAAGATTTCTGTAAGCTATAGCGCCTGCTTTGTCCATCCCCACTGAAGAAACAGCATAACTGTCTCCATTATCATTGGTTCCATTTCCACCTTCAGTAAGCAAGTAGAACCAGAAGTTTTGAACTCCGGAATTATAATGTACGCCTCCACTGTCTCCAGAACCTGAATACCACAGGTCTCCTAAATAAGTGTCAGGATCTCCCTTTGCGTTAGGGTCGCTCATAGAACGTAATGCACCACCAGATCCCCCAGCACCAATCTGATCTCCCATTAGCCAATCATTGGCACCAGTAGCATACTGTTCAATAGCTTCTCCAAATATATCTGAAAACGACTCATTCAAAGCGCCTGATTCGTAACTATAAACTAAGTTTGCAGAATACTCTGTTACCCCGTGTGTGATTTCATGACCTACTATATCAAGCGAAACCAAAGGTCCATAATTAACACCATCACCATCACCATAGGTCATTACAGAGCCATTCCAAAATGCATTTACATAATTGCTATTATAACTTACATACGATTTAATAGTAGTTCCTGAATTATCGTAAGAATTTCGCCCATGATTCCCAGAGAAGTATTTGTGAGTTTGTTCTGCTCCGTAATGTGCCTGAACTCCTGTTGGATCATTAAAAGATGTAGAACCACTTGTGATGTCGCTTGCGTTGCTATAATTGGTTCCATTATTCATATCGTAAGTCTCAATCCCATTACCATCTGCTGTTTGACGTAAACGATAAGGTCCTGAAGTATCATCGGCAGTAAAAGAAACATTTCCATTGTAGAGACTTGCACCACTGGCTGGTATGTCATTGTGATGAATTTTCTTGTTCTCTAAAATAAATTCTCCTGTTTGGGCATCTATATAGACATCGGCTCTATAAATTGGATCTGTAGCATAGATGTCAAATTTATAAGCCAATTTCATGATAGCAGTTCTCCCTTCAAAAACTGGGACTATTAACAGTTCCCCTTCAGGCTTGCTGTAGCCTATTTCGTTAGATTCTTCTTCATCTTCCCATAAATATGCAGTTGCTCCTGTATGAGAAACAGCCTTGTTAAATGCTTGTATATTTGAAATAGTTGGTTCTGTAGACAGGTCCACTATTTTATAAAATTCCGAACTTATAGATGCTACCATTCCACTTATACTGTGAAGTGTAACTGTTCCAAATTCTACTTTAATATTGTTGTAGTATTGCTGATTTTTACTGTGAATATAGCCTAGTTTATCTTCTTCTTGATTAATAGATATAAAAGAAGTTTTTTCTGAGGAATCAAAAATGTCTTTAAATAGTTGTGTGGAATTTTGAAGAGAAACCCTATCCGACTCCTTAAACTTTAAAAATTTAGGAGGGGATTTTAATTCTTGTTTTTGGTCTGTTTTTTCTTGAGAAAAAACTACTGTAGTATTTCCAATAAAAATTAAGATTGTTATTGATAATAAAATAATTAATTTGGTCGGACTTTTCATAATTGAACTATATTAAACGCATTAGAAGCATAAATGTAGGATATTATTTACGACCAAATCTTATTTTTCGTTGAAGAGCAATTTAATGCTTTAAAAAGCATATAATGTAAGTTAAATGATTCAAAAGAATTACTTTATCTTTAAAGTTATGAAAATAAAAAATATTGTTGAGGTTAAAAAACTAGCTATCGCTTTCGGTAATAGAAAAAAAAGCGCTGAAGTAGTTCATAATATTTCTTTTGGTATTTCTGAAAATGAAATACTTGGAATTGTAGGAGAATCTGGTTCCGGAAAATCGGTTACTTCTTTAGCAATTATGGGCTTATTGCCAGAAAAAAATACTCTTTTAAAAGGTGAAATATTTTTTAACACAAAAAATCTTCTTAATGAATCAAAAAAAGGCATAAGAAAGTTTAGGGGAAGTGAAATTGCAATGATATTTCAAGAACCAATGAGTGCTTTAAATCCTTCCATAATTTGTGGATTACAAGTTTCAGAAGTTTTTCGCCTCCATTTAAACTATTCTGCTTCAAAAGCAAAAAAGGAAACACTATCTCTTTTCGAAAAAGTAAAATTACCACGCCCAAAGGAACTGTATAACTGTTACCCACACCAAATAAGTGGAGGGCAAATGCAACGTGTTATGATTGCTATGGCGATAGCTTGTAAACCTAAATTATTAATAGCAGACGAGCCAACAACTGCATTAGATGTTACTGTACAAAAAGAAATTATTTTATTATTAAAAGATTTACAAAAAGAAACTAAAATGAGTTTGCTTTTTATCTCCCACGACTTGGGATTGGTTTCGGAGATCGCCGATAGAGTATTAGTGATGCATGAGGGAAAAATCATTGAAGAGGGCAGCGCTTTTCAGGTTTTTAAAACACCAAAAAAAGATTATACAAAGGCATTAATGGCTTCTCGTCCAAGTTTAAATATTCGGTTAAAGACACTTCCCACAATAGCATCCTTATCCGAAAAGAGTTTTAAACCTATAGAAGTAACTCCTCAAGAAAGAGCCATAAAACATAAAGATTTATATACCAAAAAGCCACTATTAGAAATTCTTAATGTTAAAAAAGAATACTACTCCAATGCGGGTATTTTTAATAAAAAGAAGATTATTAACGCAGTAAATGAAGTGAGTTTTAAAGTCTTTGAAGGAGAAACTTTGGGCTTGGTAGGCGAATCAGGGTGTGGTAAATCAACATTAGGAAAAGCAATTTTACAATTAGAAAAAGCTACCAGCGGAAGTATTAAATATAAAGGAAAGGAACTAACCAAATTAAAACCTTCGGAATTAAGAAAACTCAGAAAAGAAATTCAGCTTATTTTTCAGGACCCATATTCTTCACTTAATCCCAGAATGTTAATTGGAGAAGCTATTATGGAGCCTATGAAAGTTCACGGCATAGGTAAAAATGATAGGGAACGAAAAAATAAAGTGCTGAGTATTTTAAATAGAGTAGAGTTAGACAATAGTTATTTTAATAGGTATCCACATGAATTATCTGGTGGTCAAAGACAACGGGTTGGTATCGCTAGAACAATTGCAATGGAACCCAAATTAGTAGTTTGTGACGAGTCGGTTTCTGCATTGGATATCTCGGTGCAAGCTCAAGTATTAAATTTATTAAATGAATTAAAAGATGATTTTGGCTTTACTTATATTTTTATTTCTCATGATTTAGCGGTTGTTAAATTTATGGCAGATCAATTATTAGTAATGAAAGATGGAAAGATAGAAGAAGTTGGAGATGCAGATGAAATATATGCAAATCCAACAAAAGAGTATACACAAAAACTAATTAAAGCCATCCCAAAGGGAATTTGAGGTTTGCTTAAACAATGAAACAGATTATTAAAACAAATAGATTTTTTTAAGGATATTGAAGCATTGGTATACTACAGAATTTAGAAAAATGGCTACCTATAAAACATTAGTTTTTAATCCATTTAGAGGTATAGGAAGCATTCTTATTAGTAATATTTATAAAATAAATACCTTTAGATATTCCTGAAACATTAATAACTGTATTTGAAATAAAATCAGAGGTATACACAACAGCACCTGTTATAGATATTATCGTTACGTTATATGTCTCTAAATCATTTAACGCTCTTAAAGAAACAAAATCATTCGATGGATTAGGATAAACAGAAAAAGGGAAGTCATTATCAAATTCACTTAAACCAAGAGACTCACAATCACGACTTTCATCAAACAAAATCTGTAATTCTGTAATCGGCTCTATTTGATCAGTGCTTCCAGTTCTAACAGATAATAAAAAAGAAGGATCTCCAAATGTATCTGAAGGTTGTGCAACTTTTACAAAAGCAAACAAAGATGAAGTTCCGTTATTTGTACAACGAAAATCAGCACCAACAATATTAGCACCTTGTAATGCCCCCATTAATTTACATGCAAGATCACCTTCGGTATTTAAAAACCCGGCTTCCATTCCATTCAATACTTCTTCTCCTAATAAAATATTTCCTTGAATAGAATAATTTGGTCCTGTAATGTCATTTTTATAGTCATCAGTGGCAACACCTGTATAAGCAGCCGTTTCAATATTTTCTCCAACTTTACCAACAATTCCATACTGCCTAAATTGAGGTTGATTTTGAACATCGTTGTTAATTAACCATTCAATTATTTCACTTGGCGTATATCCTTCGTTCATTCTCGCCCTTGCGTTTGCTTGATTTGCAGGAATATAATATGCTTGTGAATTTATAGCCCCAAGCCCAGGAAATAATTCTCCTAAAAAATCATCTGTTGGAAGGTTGTTAGCATCTAAGTCAACACAAGAAGCTCCAGCACTACCGACCTCTCCTGTAATTGGATCCATGGCAACTATTGAAAATGTATCTTGACTAATTCCATTTATAATACTAGTGATTATAAATAGTATACTTAAGGTAATATTTCTCATATCTATTTTTTTTAAAATTTTATTTCCGGGATGTCACCTTCAATTATAAGATTTCCCTCAGTAGCATTTTTAATTTCTTCTATACTCACCCCCGGAGCTCTTTCTAAAAGCTTAAATGAATTATTGATAACCTCTAATACTGCAAGATTACTAACTATTTTTTTTACACAATTAACCCCAGTTAATGGTAAGGAGCATTTTTTAAGAAGTTTAGATTCTCCAGCACGGTTGGTATGCATCATTGCTACAATAATATTTTCTGCTGAGGCAACTAAATCCATAGCACCTCCCATTCCTTTAACCATTTTTCCAGGAATTTTCCAATTGGCAATATCACCATTTTGTGAAACTTCCATTGCGCCCAATATTGTTAAATCTACATGTTGTCCTCTAATCATAGAAAAACTCATGGCAGAATCAAAAAAAGAAGCACCCGGCAATGCCGTAATGGTTTGTTTACCAGCATTAATTAAATCTGGATCTTCTTCTCCTTCAAAAGGAAATGGCCCCATTCCTAATACTCCATTTTCACTTTGGAAATCAACTTCAATATCATTTTGCACAAAATTGGCAACCAATGTTGGGATTCCTATTCCTAGATTTACATAGTAGCCATCTTTTACTTCTTTAGCAATTCTTTGTGCTATTTGTTCTTTGCTTAATGCCATTAGTTTCTCTTTCTCACGGTTAATTGTTCTATGCGTTTTTCATAGTTCTCTCCTTGAAATATTCTTTGTATAAATATTCCAGGAATATGGATATGATTAGGATCCAAGGTTCCTACTGGAACTAATTCTTCGACCTCAGCAACCGTAATTTTTGCAGCCCCACACATATTAGGATTAAAGTTACGAGCACTGCCTTTAAAAACTAAATTTCCAGCAGCATCACCTTTCCAAGCTTTTACAAAAGAAAAATCAGCATTAAAAGCTTTTTCTAAAAGATGCATTTTTCCATTAAACGCTCTAGATTCCTTACCCTCAGCTACTTCAGTCCCATAACCTGCTGGAGTATAAAAAGCTGGTATGCCACTTTGTGCTGCTAGACAACGCTGAGCGAGAGTTCCTTGTGGAATTAATTCCACATCTAATTCTCCACTTAACATTTGACGTTCAAATTCTGCATTTTCTCCTACATAGGAAGAAATCATTTTTCGAATTTGCCTTTTTTGAAGTAATAGTCCTAAGCCAAAATCGTCAACTCCAGCATTGTTCGAAATACAGGTTACATCTTTTACATTTAGACGGACTAACTCGGCAATTGAGTTTTCAGGAATTCCACTTAATCCAAACCCTCCCAACATAAAAGTCATACTGTCTTTTATTCCTTGGCAAGCTTCTTGAACATTAGAGACGGTCTTATTGATCATAGAAAAATATTTGCTATAAAAATACTGAAAAGGAAGCAGAATTACTTCTGTAGCAAGCAGAATATTATTTTAAAACTCGTCGGGTATTTCATTATCGATAGTTTTTAGTTGCTCCTTCCATTTATCGCAATCTGTTTCTATAGAAAGGAATTCTGGAATAACAAAATCTTCTTTTGAAATATCTAGATCTTCGTTACCGTAACAATCTTTCATGTAATTAGCCCAAATTGGTAATGCCATTGATGCGCCTTGACCATATGCTATCTCAGAAAAATGCGTTGATCTATCTTCACCACCAACCCACACGCCGGTGACTAAATTAGGAACCACCCCCATAAACCATCCATCACTTTGATTTTGTGTTGTACCTGTTTTACCGGCAATGGAGTTTTCGAATTCCCAAGGATATCCAGTAATCATACTTTTATAAACAGGATTGTTGATAGCCCAATTATGCCTCAGTCTACTTCCGGAACCAGATTGAGTAACTCCTTCCATTAAACTAATAGTAACATAAGCAGCTTCTTCACTTAGAACATCCTTAGTTTCTGGTATATTTTGATATAATATGCTGCTGTTTTTATCTTCAATTCTTGTTATTAAGGAAGGTTTAATATACACTCCATGGTTTGCAAAAGTACTATAAGCTCCTACCATTTCATATAAAGAAACATCTGGAGTACCAAGTGCAATTGAAGGAACTTCTAAAATATTTTCTGTGTCAACTCCCATTTTACTTACTAAATTTAAAACAGGTTTAGGACCAACACGATCTATTAGTCTCGCGGTAACTGTATTGATGGATTGTGCTAAAGCTTGTTTTAAGGAAACCATCCCGCCATACTTATCTCCTGCATTTTTAGGGGTCCACGGATCAATTAAGCCATGTTTTCCTGCCGCTATGCTATGCAAAGTGTTTGGTAACGTATCACAAGGTGACATATGCATTTGATCTATCACGGTGGCGTATACAAAAGGTTTAAAGGTGGAGCCTATTTGACGCTTCCCTTTTTTAACCATATCATATTTAAAATATTTATAATTAATTCCACCTACCCATGCTTTTACTTCTCCAGTTTGAGGTTTCATAGACATTAATGAAGCTTGAAGTATTGACTTATGGTACCTAATAGAATCCATTGGGGTCATCAAAGTATCGATATCACCACTCCAAGCAAAAATTTGCATTTTAGTTTTTACAGAAAAACTTTTTATAATTTCTTCCTTTGTTTTTCCTTGTTTTTTCATTTCCCTCCATCGATCACTTCTTTTTATTGCAGAATTTAAAATATGATCTACCTCGTCATTAGTAACATCTCTAAATGGCGCTAGTTGATTATTTTTGTTTTGTTTGTCAAACTCTAATTGTAGATTTTGCATATGTTTATCTACAGCAGATTCAGCATATTCCTGCATTTTGGAATCTATAGTCGTATAGATTTTTAAACCATCACTATAAATGTTATACTCAGAACCATCAGCTTTAGGATTTTTTTTAATCCAATCGTGCATAAAATTTCGAGCGTATTCTCTAAAATAAGTTGCGATTCCTTTGTCATGACCTTGTGGAGTAAAAACAATTTCTAATTCTGTTGCCTGAATAGAATCTTTCATTTCTTCAGAAATAAAATTATACTTCGCCATCTGGCTCAGCACCACGTTTCTTCTATTTCTCACCCCAATAGGATTACGGACTGGATTGTAAAGCGAGGAGTTTTTAAACATTCCTACTAAAATAGCAGATTCTGTAATTGTTAATTCTATGGGTGCTTTATCAAAATAAATATGAGCAGCAGACTCTATCCCAATGGCTTGGTTTAAAAAATCATATTCGTTGAAATACATGGTAAGTATTTCTTCTTTGGTATAACGTCTTTCTAACCGAGTTGCTATGATCCACTCTTTAATTTTTTGAGCCCCTCTTTCTAATTTGCTTTTAGACACGGTTTCTGTAAAAAATAATTTTGCTAATTGTTGAGTAATAGTACTGGCTCCCCCCTTAGTTCCTAAAAAAGCAAATGCTCTTAAAGTCCCTCTGGCGTCAATACCGGAATGATCAAAAAACCTAACATCTTCAGTTGCGATTAATGCATTTATTAAATAAGGTGGCAAATCTTCAAACTGTATAGGGGTTCTATTTTCTTTATAGAATTTTCCTAATATTACTCCGTCAGAGCCAATGATTTTAGTAGCTAGATTTTTTTCTGGATTTTCTAGACTTGTCTCATCAGGTAATTTACCAAATATCCCCCAAGAGGCTAATAAGAATATAAAAAAAACAAGAAAAACACCTAAAACAAGTAATTTCCAAAACGTTTTAATGTGGCGTTTTAAATTATTAGTTTGAGTTTTCTTTGTTCTTGTTTTACGCTTAGCCATAAATTACTCTTGTGTGATTTCCGCTACACTAAAACCTATATCAGTGATTCCTTCTAGATTTGTAACGCCTTCTACTTGACCGTTATTGCGGAGGGCATGCTTAATACTTACGGTATAAATTCCTTCTTCTATAAAAGACACCTGCTCTTTGTACCAAAGTTTATTATCTTTAATACTGCTAATGCCATTTCCCAGCCATGTCCCGTCTGGATTAGCCATTTTATATTCTAAAGTATCAGTTACTATTTTTCCGTGTGGAAAATTCATTGCTATAATTAAAAAAATATTATTGTATTTATAGTCGTTTGTATTGCGAAGATTCACAAATAAATTATAGGTTTTTAAACTGTCTAATTGTGGTAAGTCAAACTCAATAACTTCCTCTTTATTCCAAACCCCAGACAATGATTTGTTTTTGCTAAAAGGGATATTAGGTTCACAAGATATTATTAAAAAGAGCATAAAAGAAAGGAAAAAAACTTTAGGCATTCTTTTTTGATTTTCTATTTTGATTAGGAGACTGGTTGCGGTTTTTACTTTTATTTTTTCGTCTTTGATTGTTTTTCGACTTAGGTTTATCAAAACGAGTTAAACTATCTTGACCAACCACATTTTCAAATATTTTGCTTTCAGAAACATGTTCTACTTCTTCAAAATCTTCTAGGCAAGAAACCTTTTCTCCTTTTTTATTTAATGCAATAATTTCGTTTGCTTTATCAACACTAATTTGATGCCAATTCATTCCCTGTTTCTCATAGCCATACCAAAGTATTCTTTTAAATATGTCGGTTTTTTGACAAACGGCAATTCCTTTTTCGGTAATTAATTTAATGTCATTTTTCGGAATGTCTTTTAAAGCATCTAAGTAAGTGTCTAATTCATAGTTAAGGCAGCATTTTAATTTACCACATTGTCCAGCTAATTTTTGTGGGTTTAAAGAAAGTTGTTGGTAACGAGCTGCAGAAGTTTTAACCGATCTAAAATCTGTTAACCAAGTAGAACAACATAATTCGCGGCCACAAGAACCAATTCCTCCAAGTCTTGCTGCTTCTTGCCTAAAACCAACTTGTTTCATTTCTACACGAGTGCTAAATGCACTTGCAAAATCCCTAATTAATTGCCTAAAGTCTACACGTTCTTCAGCAGTATAATAAAAAGTTGTTTTTGATCCATCTCCTTGATACTCTATATCAGAAATTTTCATTTTTAAGCCCAAATGAATTGCAATTTCACGAGATCGTTTTTGAATCTCTGGTTCTTTAGCTCTTACTGTTTGCCAAATGTCAATATCTTTTTGAGTAGCTTTTCTATATATTTTAGGAAGTTCTTCAACTTTTTCGGATTGATTTTTCTTTTTCATTTGGACTTTTACTAATTCTCCAGTAAGCGTAACAATTCCAATATCATGGCCAGACATTGCTTCGGTAGCTACAACGTCTCCAATAGAAAGAGATACTTTTTCGGAATTTTTGTAAAAATGTTTTCTCCCGTTTTTAAAACGAACTTCTACTCCAATAAATGGTTTTTGGTCGCCGGGAAGCGCCATATTTGATAACCAATCGAAAACTGTTAATTTATTACAACCATCAGATCCGCAAGTCCCATTGTTCTTACATCCTTTAGGTTGTCCATCAACTCCAGAACTACAGCTTGTACAGCCCATAAATTATATATAAAGCTCTTTATCAATAAAGAGACGTGGATTAAACTTAATAAAACCAGTTATGAATTTTATATAAGGAGTAAAGATATTAATTCTAAACAAACCAACTGAAAGTATTTTAGTTTTTCTTATTTTCCTTTTGTACTGCTAATAAAGAAATAGTACCTTAGCCTACTAACATTTTCAATAAAAAGACGGAACAATGAGCAATGAAAAAGAAGCAAAGTTAAAGGCATTAAAGCTAACTTTAGATAAATTAGATAAAACATATGGTAAGGGTACCGTAATGAAAATGGGTGATACAGTTGTTGAAGATATGGAAGTAATTTCAACAGGATCCTTAGGAATGGATGTTGCTTTAGGAGTTGGAGGATATCCTAGAGGTCGAGTTGTAGAAATTTATGGACCAGAATCTTCAGGTAAAACAACTTTAACATTGCATGCAATTGCCGAAGCACAAAAAAACGGAGGAATTGCCGCTTTTATTGATGCTGAACATGCGTTTGACAGGTATTATGCGGAAAACTTAGGAGTTGATATTGAAAATTTAATAATTTCTCAACCCGACAATGGAGAGCAAGCATTAGAAATAACTGATAACCTGATTCGAAGTGGTGCAATTGATATTATTGTAATAGATTCTGTTGCAGCATTAACACCAAAAAGTGAAATCGAAGGTGAAATGGGAGATTCTAAAATGGGACTTCATGCTCGTTTAATGTCTCAGGCACTTCGTAAACTTACCGGGTCTATTAGTAAAACAAAATGTACTGTAATATTTATCAATCAATTACGTGAAAAAATAGGGGTAATGTTTGGGAATCCTGAAACTACCACTGGTGGTAACGCTTTAAAGTTTTATGCATCTGTTAGAGTAGACATTCGTAGATCTACTCAAATTAAAAATACCAATGGTGAAGTATTAGGAAATAAAACAAGAGTAAAAATTGTTAAAAATAAAGTTGCTCCACCATTTAAAATGGTTGAATTTGATATCGTTTACGGTAAAGGAATCTCAAAAGTTGGTGAAATAATTGACCTTGGAGTAGATTTTGAAATTATTAAAAAAAGCGGATCTTGGTTTAGTTATGATGATACCAAGTTAGGACAAGGTAGAGAAGCAGTAAAGACTTTACTGTTAGATAATCCAGAATTAATGGACGAACTTGAACAAAAAATAAAAGACGCTATTATTGAAAACAAATAATAGTTCATTCTTCCTACGCAACCTATTTGTTTATTAGACATCTACAGATAGTAGAAACCTTTATTAGTATGGTTGTTTATTTATTTATAAATTAAATTAACAATTTAATAATATAAGAGACTACGTTTGACATTAGAAGAGCTCATATTAAATTGCAAGAATCAGGATGTAAAAGCCCAGGAAGAATTATACAATAATTTTTCCAGCATATTATTTTCTGTATGCTTAAAATATTCTCCAAACTATCATGAAGCGGAGGATAATTTACAAGATGCATTTATTACAATTTTTAATCGCATTGAGCAATTCAAAGGAAAAGGTTCTTTTGAAGGTTGGATGAAGAGGGTTACTGTTAACACGGTCCTTCAGAAATATCGGAAACAACGAGTATTTAATTTATCTAATGAAGAACAGCTAGAAGAAGTTGTAATTGAAATTGAGGACAATACAGTTCCGTTGGATTTTTTGTTAAAAATAGTTCAGGAATTACCGGATAGATATCGATTGGTATTTACGATGTATGTGTTAGATGATTATGCGCACAAAGAAATTTCGGAAATAGTTGGAATTTCTGTTGGGACCTCAAAATCTAACTTGGCAAGAGCTAGAGGAATATTAAAAGTAAAAGTTGAAGATTATTACAAGATCAACAAATTAAAATAATAATAAGCCCATTTAGGGATTAATGAAAAAAAATAAAAACATAGACGAATTATTTAAGGAACGATTCAAAAATTTTGAAGCAAGTCCCTCTCCGGATGTTTGGAATAAAATACAAGCAAAGCTAAAAGAGAAAGATGATCGAAAAGTAATTCCTCTTTGGTTTAAACTAGTAGGTGTTGCTGCTTTATTTGCACTAATATTTACCATAGGAAACGCTATATTAAATGTTCCCTTAAACAAAATAAACGACTCTATAGTTAATGAAAACTCTATTGAAATTAATACAGAAAAAGCAAACAATACAATAGTAGATAATAATGTTATCCAAAATGACATTGTATTAACTGAAGATAATAATGAAGTAAAAAGCACTAAGAAGTTACTCATTAAAAAAGCTTCGAATTCCACTAATAATAGCAATGGAGTTGATCGTTCTGAAACTACAGTAGCTTCCAATAATAAAGAACAAAGAGTTTCTATAAAACAATCAAAGCAAAATTTAATTCAAAGTTCAGAACCCATTATTAAGAATCAAGAATCAGTAGCTAATGAAACTAGTAATTTAATAGATAAAAGCGAGAACCAACTTATAAATCAAGATATTGAAATTGATAAGAATATTGAAGTTGTGGCCGTAAATAAAATTATAAAAGATACACCTGAAAACTCTTCAAGCACTGAAAAGAAAGAAGTTGTTAAGGAAGAAAACAAAAAATCTATTTTCGACGCAATAAATAAAACCTCAGAAGAGCAAGTAGTAATAGCAAAATTAGATAATACGTCACAAAATCGCTGGGAAGTTACACCAAATGTAGCTCCTGTATATTACAATAGTCTAACTGAAGGGTCTTCTATAGATCCATCTTTTTCGGATAATCCAAAAAACGGTGACTTAAATATAGCTTATGGCGTAAGAGTAAGTTACAATTTAAATAAAAGATTAAGTATGCGTTCTGGAGTTAGTAATGTAAATTTAAGTTACTCAACGACGGGATTGGATATTGGGACCGGTCCTGTATCCGCTTCTACAGCTAGTATTGAGTATTCCAGTAGAAACAACGTTACTATTGTGGTTGATAAAGGAGCATTGGTAAATCAAAATCCAGAGGATACTTTTGGGAATATCACTCCAAAATCAACCAATGGAGAGCCTTTATTAAATCAAAAAATAAGTTATTACGAAATGCCTCTAGAATTAAATTATACATTAATTAATAAAAATTTTGGAATTAGTGTAATTGGTGGGTTTAGTGCTTTATTATTAGGAAATAATGAGGTTTCTATTGAAGCGGGCGATTTTAACGAAGTCCTTGGTGAGGCTAGTAATTTATCATCTCTTAGCTTTACAACTAACGTCGGATTAGGCTTGAATTATAGTTTTTCTAAAAAGTTAATGTTTAATATTGAACCTATGTTTAAGTACCAACTCAATCCTTATACAGATTCATCTGTTAACTTTAAACCTTATTATTTAGGGATTTATAGTGGTTTGAGTTTCAAGTTTTAGTTTAGATTAAGTTAGTTTGGGGTTTGTGATTTCGCAAACTTGTTAGAGAAAACCATCTTACGCCATAAGATGGTTTTTTTTTAAATTAAAAAGAAGGGTTTTCTAACTCTTCTAATATGATTGCGTGGGTTTTTTTATTGAGTTCTTTCTTCATTTCTATTGAATAGTTACTTGTTGGTATTAATGGATGAAGCATCACTCTCATTTTTCCAGGACCTCCACTAAAAAAAGTATAAGAAAATAATTTTTTATTATCATGAAAAGTCACAGGAGCTATTGGAATTTTATGCTCAATAGCTAGACGAAAAGCACCATCTTTAAAATCATCTAAAATAATACTTTCATCAGACGGAACTCCTCCTTCGGGAAAGATACAGATACTATAGCCTAGATTTATTTTTTGTTGGGCACTGTTAAAAACAGCTCGTCTACTTTGGGAGTTGTTTCTGTCAACCAAAATACAAGTCCGTTTATAAATAAAACCAAATAAAGGTATTTTACTCAGTTCTTTTTTTCCAACAAATACAACAGGATCTTTTGTAATAAAAAGCATTAGCATGATATCAATCATAGAAGTATGATTAGCAACAATCATATAACTTTCTCCCTTTTTAAACTGAACTCCTTTTTTTATAATTGGTATAAACCCCATCCCAAATAAAATGATGTAGGCCCAAAAACGTGCTAATTTAAAAAAAATAGGATACCATTCTTCTCTCAAAATACTAATAAATAGAAATGGAAACAATATTAGAATACTTAAAAACAATAGGATGTAATACCAAATACGGTAGATAAGTATTGCTATATTTTTCAAAATTTTCATCACTAGCCAAAAATAGCAAATTGAAGATTATCAAAAGGTTAAAAAAATTTATCTTTGTAAAAATTATTATTAATAACTTTTTTTTGAATACACTAAAAATTGATTAACAATAAATCATTTTAATAAATAATTATAGTATTTAAAAACAATTAAAAGATTCCTGCTTAGGTAGGATATAAATATGTCAAGAATATTAACAGGAATACAAAGTACAGGAACGCCTCACTTAGGTAATCTTTTAGGTGCAATCTTGCCAGCCATAGTAATGGCTAATGATCCAAAAAATGAATCCTTTTTATTTATTGCAGATTTACATTCATTAACTCAAATTAAAGACGCAAGTACATTACGCGATAACACTTATAGTACTGCAGCAGCTTGGTTGGCATTTGGTTTGAATGTAGAGAAAACAGTTTTTTACCGTCAAAGTGATGTTCCTCAAGTAACTGAGCTTTCTTGGTATTTAAGTTGTTTTTTTCCTTACCAAAGATTAACGCTTGCACATTCTTTTAAAGACAAGGCAGATCGTTTGGAGGATGTGAATGCCGGTCTGTTTTCGTATCCAATGTTAATGGCTGCAGATATATTATTATATGATGCAGATATAGTTCCAGTTGGGAAAGATCAATTACAGCACATAGAAATGACACGTGATGTAGCTGCTCGTTTTCATAGTAAAATGGGAGAGACTTTTGTGATGCCAGAAGCAAAAGTAC
>CAJXVL010000035.1 GCA_913061205.1 uncultured Flavobacteriaceae bacterium
TTATTTGTCCTTTTTCTATATTATTTCTACTCATAAAATCTCCATCTACATAATACAATAACTCCTCTGAATCTATATTAGAATGATGATAAGGAGAAGGAATTGCCTCAGGATGGTAATCGTACATTCTTGGTACAAAACTACAGACTACAAATCCTGCTGCCTCCCATGTTTGATGGACTGGAGGTGGCATATGAATTCGACCAGTTATAGGCTCGAAGTCGTGAATTGAAAAAGCATAGGGGTAATGAAACCCATCCCAACCAACTACATCAAAAGGATGATTTGAATGTGTGTATTCCCATATTACACCTTGTTTTTTTGATATAATTTTAAACTCACCTTGTTCATCATTGGTTTTTAAATCTTTTGGCAATCTAAAATCACGTTCACAAAATGGAGCACCTTCCAATAATTGACCAAAATTATTTCTATACCGTTTTGGTGTTACTATTGGGCTAAAAGACTCAATGTATAAGAGTCTATTTTCTTCTGTATCAAAAGTAAACTGGTATGTTGTTCCTCTAGGAATGATTAAATAATCTCCATATTTAAAATCTAAATTCCCATACATCGTTTTTAGGGTTCCTGAACCTACATGAATAAAAATCATTTCATCAGCATCAGAATTCCTATAAAAATAATTTTTCGAAAACTCTTTAGGCGCTGCTAAACCAATATGCAATTCATTATTAACAAATAATGTTTTTCTACTTTTTAAATAATCTTGTTCTGGTTTTAAAGAAAATCCTTTAAAACTTAGCGCTTTCATATTTTTATCTATGGCTATTTTTGGAGAGACATCTGCTCCTCTTTTTATCTCAGATACTACTGTAGGAGGATGCAAATGATATATTAAAGAAGACATACCTGCAAATCCTGCAGTTCCAAAAAGTTCTTCTTGATATAAAGATCCATCTGGCTTTTTAAAAGTAGTATGTCTTTTATGTGGTATTTTACCGAGTGTATGATAACGTGGCATAATTTTTTATTAAATGATTTAAATAATTAATTGAAAATTATAGCTTGCCTATTCTGGATTTCTTTTATTTAGAAACTTGATATCTAGAAGTGTATATTTCCAACATTTAGCAGTCATTTTACAAATATCGTAAAAATATAATTGTAATTTGATTAAGAAAATACTAAAAATAGAATTGTGAATATTTAGTATTTAAAAACGATAACCTATACTCACATACCAAGCGCTTTCATCTATTTCTGGAGCATATGAATACTTTGCTTCAATAGGCCCTAAAAAGGTATCCAAGCCCAGCCCAATCGCATAACCTGAATGTTCTATGCCATCTATCCACTGCTTCGTGTCGAATAAATCATCTCCAACATTTGCAATATTTGCTGCAATATTAATATGTGCTTTCTTATAGAAGTTATAATCTAAGGTAATTGTAGCTTTTAAATATGTATTTCCTCTTAAACTTAAATCTTTATAGCCATATAAAGGAACTAAATTACTGCTCTCTTTATAACCATAACCTCCAACAAAAAAATCAAATGATTTTGTTTCATCACCTCCTATTTTAACACCTGCTGCTGCTTCTAATAGGGCAGAAAAATTTTTAAATATAGTTTCTGCATATCCTATTTTTGCTTTTATTATTGAAAATTCATTAAAATTTTTATTAGTCCCATTTGCATAAAAATAAAAATTAAAATCTCCTCTTAAATAGAACCCTTTTGTTGGAAAAAATTTATTGTCAAATGAATCAAAAGTCAAATAACCAAACGTGCTTAGGTAGTTTGTATTCTCAAATACTGTTCTAGGTTCATCGTTTTCGTCAATTCCAATAGTTTTAGATAAATATTCTTTCCATTTTTGTTCCAAACCAACCCCCAATAAATAGGTTTTTTTAAAGAAGGTTTGTAAAAATAGTTGATTGGTTAGTTCTCCATATTCAAAATTTAAACTATTAATTGTATTATCGTTAGGAACCGCTTCATTCGAGTTGATAAAATGAATAGATACATTTTCATTAAAGTCATTATAGTTTGAATTAAAACCAATACTCCAATAGTATCCTTTATCAATAAAGTAATCGAAATTGTATCTTAAATTATCCCCTACAATGAAATCAAAAGAAGTGATATCATTATTTGTAAAAAGTCTTTTGCGAGTAAAGTTTATAAGAGCTGCTGTTTTATATAAATCATCATAATGCAAAGCCAATCTAAGTGAAGTTTTATTTTCACTTTCGATTAAGTCAAGTTTTATAATTAGCTTTCCTTTTTCGTCTTTAATAAAACGATAATTAATTTTTCGAAAATTTTCGGTTGCCGATAAATTATTAATTCCTTCACTAAAGTTTTTATACGTAGTTTTTGAAGGTATTATCAATTTTAATTTACCTAAAATATAGGAACGTGTGTAACGATTGTTTCCTTGAATTTCGACTTCTGTGATAAACAAAGAATCATTGGGATAAAAAACGACTTCTTTTTTTAGGTGTTTTTTTTGTTGAGCTGCTAATGCTATTAATTCATTTTTAAATAGCAACGCTTCCTTTGAGCCTACTTGAATTATCTCATTTTTTTCATCAAACGAAACTACCGTATAATCATTGATATTTGGATGGATATAAATATCTGTTTTATTACGCTTTTCTTTCATCAGCTCAATAGTCTCATAATTGTTTATTTGCCCTAAAATTTCAATAACGGATTTTAAATTTTCTCTAGTTTTTAAAGAGTCTTGAACATCTATACCAATAATGATATCTGCTCCCATAGCTCGAACTCTATCTATTGGGTAATTATTTGTAATCCCGCCATCTATAAATATGGAATCACCTAATTTTACTGGATTAAATAATGTTGGTAATGCACTACTAGCAGCTACCGCTCTTGGCAAATAGCCCTTGTTTAAAATCGTTTCTTTACCGGATTCTATATTAGTTGCAATACAAAAAAATGGAATAGGAAGCTCATTAAAATCTTCTATATCATTTACATGTAAGGTTAGTTTTGAAAACAAATCATACATGTTTTGACCTTTTGAAATCGAGGAGGGTAACGAAATTTTAAAATCTTGAAAGGGCAAGGTTAACGCATAGCGTTCTGATTCGTATTTTTCGAAAAAAGTTTTTGTACTTCTTGGTAAATCATCTTGAATTAATTCTGAGAAATTTATCTCCTTAAATATGGAGTCTATTTGAACTGCTGAGTAACCCACAGCATATAAACCTCCAACAATTGCTCCTGTGCTAGTTCCTCCAATGTAATCAATTCGAACTCCTAATTCTTCAATTACTTTTAAAGCCCCAATATGTGCCATTCCTTTGGCACCACCACCACTTAATACCAAGCCTACTTTTACATCCTTTTTTTGTTGATTTTCTTGCGAGAAAAGAACACCTGATATAAATAAAATTGTTATTAATAATAATTTTTTCACTTTCGTTTTATGGTCTAATTAGATATTAAAGATAAGTCCTTAAGTATTCTTTTATTTATTCCTTATTTGAAAAATTCTTTTATTTTTTTTGATTTACTTGGTCCAATAATCTCAGCTAATTCTTCAAAAGTAGCTGATTTAATACGTTCTAAACTTTTAAAGTTTTTCAATAATTCAATCACTGTTTTTTCACCAATACCATCAATAGCATCCATACTTGTATTTAACGCTTCTTTACTTCTTTTATTTCTGTGAAATGTAATGCCAAATCGATGCGCTTCATTTCTTAATTGTTGTATTATTTTTAAAGTTTCTGTTTTTTTATCTAAATATAATGGGATTGGATCATCTGGGTAAAATAATTCTTCCAATCGTTTTGCAATACCAATAATTGCTATTTCCCCTCTTAAATTAAGCTTATCTAAACTTTTTAATGAAGATGACAATTGACCCTTTCCTCCATCTATGATGATTAACTGTGGAAGTGGTTGCTTTTCATCTAATAACCTTTTATACCTGCGGTAAACTACTTCTTCCATAGAAGCAAAATCATCTGGACCGACCACCGTTTTTATATTATATTTTCGATAGTCTTTTTTACTTGGTTTTCCGTTTTTAAAAACCACACAAGCCGCTACAGGATTGGTCCCTTGTATATTACTATTATCGAAACATTCGATGTGTCGAGGTTCTTGGGATAATCGTAAATCCTTTTTCATTTGCGTCATAATTCTATTTTCATGACGATTTGGATCAGTTATTCTTACTTGTTTAAAACGTTCCATTCTATAATACTTAGCATTTCGAATAGATAAATCTAGAATGTGTTTTTTATCACCTAATTTTGGGATGTATATTTTAATGTCCTCTCCAGCATTTATTTTAAATGGTACATAAATTTCTTTACAATGAGATTGAAAACGATTTCTTAACTCTATAACTGCTAATTGTAAAATCTCTATATCTGTTTCCGCTAATTTTTTCTTTATTTCTAAAGTATGAGAACGAATTATGGAACCATAAGAAATTTGAAGGTAATTTACATATCCATATTCTTCATCTGTAATAATAGAAAACACATCAACATTATTAATTTTTGAATTTACAATGGTTGATTTCGATTGATAATTCATTAATACCTCCATTTTTTCTTTTATTTTTTGAGCGTCTTCAAATTGCAAATTTTCAGCAAAACTCTTCATTTGATTTTTAAATGCTAAAAGAGATTCTTTAAAGTTTCCTTTTAGAATATTTCGTATTGCTGCAACACTTTCAAGGTAACTTTCTTCTGTTTGTTTCCCTTCACAAGCACCTAAACAATTGGCTAAGTGATATTCTAAACACACTTTATATTTACCCGATTCAATATTTTTATCCGACAAATCATAATTGCAATTTCGCAATGGGTACAGACCATTAATTAAGTCCAACAAGGTATGAACTGTTTTCTTACTTGTATAAGGCCCAAAGTATTCAGACCCGTCTTTAATCATTCTTCGAGTAGAAAAAACTCTAGGGTATCGTTCCTTTTTAATACAAATCCACGGATAGGTTTTATCATCTTTCAATAAGATGTTATACCGTGGCTGGTATTTTTTTATAAGATTATTTTCTAATAATAAAGCATCAGTTTCTGTATCAACAACGATATGTTTTATAGTGACAATTTTTTTTACTAATACTCTTGTTTTACCCGAATCATGCTGTTTAGTGAAATAAGAAGACACCCTTTTTTTAAGATTCTTTGCCTTTCCTATATATAATAATTTATCATCTTTATCATAATACTGATACACGCCCGGTTTATTGGGTAAAGTTGTTGTTTGTAATGCTACCGATGGTATTGTCATAGGTCAAAGATAATTGATGTTTTATTAAATGAGAAATCAAACCTAATAGATAAATAACTAAATTAGCAACAATGAAATATTAATATAATGAACATTGCTATTTTATCTAAAGGGGAAGCTCTTTACTCAACTCAAGTTTTACTAAAAGCAGGCACTGAAAATAAGCATGTCATGGAAGTTTTAGATCCATCTCATTGCTCTTTATCGATCGAAAACGGGAGGTCAATAGTAAAGTTTCATAATGAAATTGTAGACGATTTAGATGCTATTATCCCTAGAATTGGAGCATCCAACACTTATTACGGAGCTACTTTAGTTAGACATTTTAATGCCATGGGAGTGTTTTCAATTGTTTCTGCTGGAGCCATTTTGCAAACCAGAGATAAATGGACCTGTTCTCAATTACTTTCTACAGCGAATGTTCCAATCCCAAAAACAATACTTGGAGCATCTTCAAACTTAGAATACTTACTTTCTAATTTTAAAAACCAACCGATTATTATAAAAATTTTAGAAGGGACCCATGGTAACGGGGTAATATTAGCTGAAACTTATCTTAATGCCTTATCTACTATTGAAACATTAAAAACAGCTGGTGTTAAATTCTTACTTCAAGAATATATTGAAGAATCCAATGGTTCCGATCTAAGAATATTTGTGGTAGATGGAGAAGTAGTTGCTGCTATGAAAAGACAAAGTAAGAACGGAGATTTTAGATCTAATTTACATAGAGGAGGTTCCTCTTTAAATGTAAAATTAACTTATGAGGAAGAAAGTGTTGCACTAAAAGCAGCAAAAGCAGTACAATTAGGTGTTTGTGGAGTTGATATTTTACAGTCTAAAAAAGGACCTTTGGTGCTTGAAATCAATTCATCTCCAGGGTTAGAAGGCATTGAAAAAACCACTGGAATTAATATTTCAAAAAAAATAATAAGTTATATTGAAAGAAACAAACGTTGATGAGTGAATTTGTAAAAACTCTTGAGGTATTAGGTGAAAAAATAGAATTAGGTGAAAGTAAAACAGTTGACTTTAATATTGCAAAACTATTTACTTCTACTAATATTGCGATTCCTGTTATAATTGAAAGATCGTTGATTCCAGGTCCTACAATTTTAATTACTGCAGCTATTCATGGAGATGAAATCAATGGTGTTGAAATTGTCAGACAATTAATCGCTAGAAAAATAAACAAACCTAAAAGAGGTTCGATTATCTGTATTCCTATATTAAATGTATTTGGTTTTTTAAATACCGAGAGAGCATTTCCTGATGGAAGAGATTTAAACAGAGTATTTCCAGGAAATAAAAGAGGATCTTTAGCTAGTAGGGTTGCCTATTATTTAACAACCCAAGTATTGCCGCTTGTAGATTACTGCATGGATTTCCATACTGGTGGAGCCAGTCGATTTAACGCGCCTCAAGTAAGAGTGAACCCAGGAGACGAAAACCTTTTGAAATTAGCAAAAGTATTTAATGTGCCTTTTATAGTGTATTCAAAAAACTTAAAAAAATCATATAGAGCAACCTGTAATAAACTAGGAATTCCGATTGTACTTTTTGAAGGAGGTAAATCATTAGAAAGCAATACTCAAATTGTTAATTATGGAGTTAGAGGAATTAAACGTTTTTTATATTTTTTAGATATGTTAGATTCAAAGTTTAATGTCACCAATCCAATTAAAGATAGTGTGATTATTGAAAAATCAAGATGGATTCGCGCACAAAAGAGCGGGCTTTTTCATTTAAATATAAAGTGTTCTCAATGGGTGGAAAAAGGAGAGATACTTGCAACTATTACAGATCCATATGGGAAAATGACATTTAATGTTACCGCTACTAATGAAGGTTTTATTATTAATGTAAACCAAACTCCAATTGTTCATCAAGGTGATGCTATATTTCATATTTCTACTAAATAAGATATTCAAAAAAATCAAGAAAAGAAAAGTACCGATGAATAAAAATAATTTTAGAAAAAAATACCTATCGTTACGAGCTGGTATTTCTGATAAAGATTTAGAAGATTTAAGTATTGCTATTGCAAATAATTCTTTAAAATTACCTATTTGGGAATTTTCAAATTATCATATTTTTTTACCTATCATTAATAAAAAAGAAATAAATACAGAGTTTATACTCCATATTTTACAAGGGAAAGACAAAAGCATAATGATTCCAAAAGTTGAAAACAATAAAGAGATGTCACATATTTTATTACAAGACAATACTGCTTTAAAATTATCTAATTATGGAATTCCAGAACCTATCTCAGGAATTGAAATCCTTCCTTCTAAAATTGATGTCGTTTTTGTACCACTATTAGCTTATGACATTAAAGGAAATAGATTGGGTTATGGCAAAGGATTTTACGATCGCTTTCTAGAAAAATGTAATTCTGAAGCTCTATTAATAGGAATTTCTTTATTCGAACCAGAATTAGAAATCCCAAATGAAAAGACAGATATCCCTCTAAATTTTTGTATTACACCTACTAAAATATATACATTTTAAAAAATCGCAGTATATTTAAAACTGAATTTATAAAAACATTCTCCAATGGAAACTGCTTCTTTTTCAGAAAAGCCCCTGCCAAATAATAATATGACCTTAGCAATTATTGCTGCTGTTTTAGGACTGTGTTCTCCCTGTTGTATTGGACTTATTCTTGGAATTATTGCGATTGTGTTATCCAATCAGGTGAAAACAAAATTTGAAAGAGGTAATATCGCTGAAGCGATTTCTTCTGCTAAAAACTCAAAAATATTATCTTTTATAGCAATAGGACTTCTAGTACTAAATTTAATTTTTTTATTAAGTTTTGGAGGAGTAGCAGCGTATCAAGAAATATTAGAAAACTATAATTTCACGCAATAAACAGAAAATTTTGATTTATAAGCTTTTATCAATAATTGCCTTTACGCTATTGGGAATAGGTATATATTATTTTTACACCAATGATCCATCAAGTGGAAATGCAATTTTTATAGCTTGTGTTAGTAAAACTATTAGTGGGTTAGATTGTCCTGGTTGCGGAGCTCAACGTGCTTTTCATGAATTATTACATGGTAATTTAATAAAAGCTGCTCAACTTAATTTACTCATCTATTTTTTTACGCCTCTATTCCTTTTTATTTTTTTTAAAGTAACATTAAAACCATTTAACATCAATTTACCAGAAATTATTATTTCTTCTAAATGGCTTATTAGCTTATTGGTTTTAATAATTCTTTTTACAATAATTAGGAATCTAATTTAATCATTAAGATTCTCTTTCTTTAGAAACTGAAGATGATTCACTAGTCCCATTTTCTGGTTTAGGAAACGCTTTTTTATTAAAAACTATTAATATTCCGAAACCGGTACTAATAGACATGTCGGCAATATTAAATACGGGATCAAAAAAGGTAAAGTATTTACCTCCCAAAAAAGGCATCCATTTTGGCAAAAATCCTTCCCATAATGGAAAATGTAACATATCTACCACTTTACCATGAAACAAAGTACCATAACCTCCATCTGGAGGAAACATCGTCGCAATTTGCAAATGACTGTCGTTGAAAATAATTCCATAAAATACAGAATCAATAATATTCCCCAAAGCACCAGCAAATATTAATGCAATAGAAATAATCAGTATTTTAGAATGTTTCTTTTTTATCGAATCCCAAAGCCAGTAGCCTATACCAACAATAGCAACTAATCTAAAAAGAGTAAGTATTAATTTTCCGTATTGACCAGGAATTTTAGCTCCCCAGGCCATTCCTTCGTTTTCTACAAAGGCAATTTTAAACCATTCAAAAACAGGTAAACTCTCTCCTAATACAAAATGAGTTTTAATGTAAATTTTTGAAATTTGATCGATTATTAAGATCAAAACTATAATGAATATGGGTTTTTTAAGAGACATTTTATATACTTGGTGAAAATAATATTATTTAATGGATTTGAGAATAACAATTTTTTGACATTAAAATTAATAGGCAACTACTTCTAGTCCATTTATTTTATGTTTAAAAAATAAATACCAAATTCCATAAGCCATTTAGCCTATCTAGAATTTGGAATTTTAAGGATCTTATTAACTTACTATTGCATATTCTTAGCTTCAATACTAAGAGTGGCATGAGGAACTAATTTTAATCGTTCTTTGTTAATTAATTTTTTTGTTACACGACAAACTCCATAAGTTTTGTTTTCTATGCGGATCAATGCATTTTTTAAATCACGAATAAATTTTTCTTGACGTATAGCTAATTGAGAATTTGCTTCCTTACTCATTACATGACTTCCTTCATCAAAAGCTTTAAAAGTTGGTGAGGTATCATCTGTTCCGTTGTCGCTATCGTTTTTAAAAGCACTTTCAATTAAATGCAAATGCCTTTGTGCATTTTCAATTTTTTCAAGTATTAGTTGCTTGAATTCTTTTAAATCTGCATCGTTGTATCTGTCGTATGTTTCTTGGTTCATATTACACTTTTTTAATGGCCAACTTGCTTCTTATTTCATCAAAAACTATTTCAGTTCCTTCCTCTAATTTTTGATGAAAACACAAAATATTTGTTAGCGTTTCACGTTTAATATATTCTAAGTTTTGGCTTACTGCCAGTTTTAACTTTTCATCTTCTTGAATAGTTACCTCAACTCGGTCCATTACTTCAAAACCAGAGTCTTTACGTAAATTTTGAATTCGGTTCACCAATTCTCTAGCTATCCCTTCGTTCTTTAATTCTGGACTTATGGTAACATCTAAGGCCACCGTAACACCATTATTGTTTGCAACTAACCAACCTTCAATATTTTGAGAACTTATTATTACATCATCCTTGCACAATGTAGTATTTTTTTCATTAATTAAAACATTAATTTCTCCTTCTTTTTCAAGAATTGCAATCTCTTCTTGACCAAAATCAGTTATTACTTGCGCTACAGATTTCATATTTTTCCCAAAGCGAGGCCCTAATTTTTTAAAGTCTGGTTTTATTTGTTTTACTAATATTCCAGATCCTTCATCAATTAATTCAATTTCTTTGACATTAACTTCAGATTTAATGAGGTCTGAAACTGCTATTATTTCTTCACGCTGTTCGTTGTTTAAAACAGGAATCATGATTTTTTGCAAAGGTTGTCTAACTTTGATCTTTTCTTTTTGTCTTAACGATAACACTAATGAAGATATGGTTTGAGCTTTTTGCATTTTATGTTCCAATGTCCTGTTAATGTATGTCGGATTTGCAACAGGAAAGTTACTTAAATGTACAGAGATTTCGTCAACTTTAATAGTTCCGTTCAATAAATCATTATAAAGGCGGTCCATAAAAAAGGGAGCAACAGGTGCGCTTAATTTAGAAATCGTTAATAAGCAAGTGTGCAATGTTTGATATGCCGATATTTTATCTTCGCCATAACTACCTTTCCAAAAACGTCTTCTGCTTAAACGAACAAACCAGTTACTTAAATTTTCTTGAACGAAATCTGAAATCGCTCTTGTCGCTTTTGTTGGTTCGTATTTGCCATAATACTGATCTACTCTTTCGATTAAGGTGTGTAACTCTGAAAGTATCCAACGGTCAATTTCTGGTCTTTTTTCTAATGCAATATCTTCTTCTGAATAATCAAAATTGTCCAAATTTGCATACAGACTAAAGAAACTATAAGTATTATATAGTGTTCCAAAAAATTTATTTCTTACTTCCGAAATTCCTGCTAAATCAAATTTTAAGTTATCCCAAGGGTTGGCGTTGCTTATCATATACCAACGAGTAGCATCTGGTCCAAATGTATCGATTGTTTCAAAAGGGTCTGTTGCGTTTCCTAGACGCTTAGACATTTTTTGTCCATTTTTATCTAATACCAATCCGTTTGAAACTACATTTTTATAGGCAACATCATCAAAAATCATAGTTGCAATAGCGTGTAACGTATAAAACCAACCACGTGTTTGATCTACTCCTTCAGCAATAAAATCTGCTTTTCGCCAAGTTGTATCAACTTTTTCTTTATTCTCGAAAGGATAATGCCATTGAGCATAAGGCATACTTCCACTATCAAACCAAACGTCAATTAGATCCGTTTCGCGTTTCATAAGGTTTCCTTTTTTAGAAACTAGTACGATGTCGTCAACTATGTTTTTATGAAGGTCTACTTTTGAATAATTATCTTCTGAAAAATCTCCTGTTACAAAATCATCAAATATGTCTTTTTGCATGAATCCAGCATCCACTGCTTTTTTCATTTCCCCTTTTAATTCTTCAATAGAACCAATAGCAATCTCTTCTTTTCCATCTTCAGTACGCCATATAGGAAGCGGGATACCCCAATACCTTGACCTCGATAAGTTCCAATCGTTTGCATTTGCTAACCAGTTACCAAAACGTCCTTCACCTGTAGCTTTAGGTTTCCAATTAACCCCTAGGTTTAACTCAAACATTCGGTCTTTAAAATCGGTTACTTTTATAAACCAAGAATCTAATGGATAATATAATATTGGCTTATCGGTACGCCAACAGTTAGGGTAACTGTGGGTGTATTTTTCAACTTTAAATGCTTTATTTTCTGTTTTTAATTGAATTGCAATCTCTACATCTACCGATTTATCGGGTGCTTCCCCATCTGCATAATATTCATTTTTCACATATTTACCAGCATATTCTCCCATTTCTGGTCTAAATTTACCTTGTAAATTGACTAAAGGAACTAACTTTTGGTTTTCGTCCATTAGCAACATAGGTGGAACTTCTGGCACTACTAGTTTTGCAACCATTGCATCATCTGCACCAAAAGTTGGAGCTGTATGGACAATTCCTGTTCCGTCTTCAATGGTTACAAAATCACCGGGAATTACTCTAAATGCATTTTCTGGATGCTCATGAGGCAATGAAAACGACATTAATTGTTCATAGCGAGATTCTAAAAAATCAACTCCTTTAAATTCTTTTAGAATGGTATAAGGAATTTTTTTAGCTCCTTTTTCATAGGAAGATAATTCTTGTTCAGTTGCTACATTTTCAAACTTAGCTGAAAATTGTTTTTCAACTAAATTTTTAGCTAAAATCACTTGTGACTCCTCAAAAGTGTATTGATTAAAAGTTTTAACTAATACATAATCAATTTTTTTACCAACTGTTAAAGCCGTATTGGAGGGTAGGGTCCAAGGGGTAGTGGTCCATGCTAAAAAGTAGATATTTCCTTCCAAAACTTTTAAAAATTCTGGCAAGGTATCTTTGATTGCTTTAAATTTAGCAACAACAGTAGTATCGTTTACATCTTGGTAGGTACCAGGTTGATTTAATTCATGAGAACTTAATCCAGTTCCTGCTTTAGGTGAATATGGTTGAATTGTATAACCTTTATACAGTAATCCTTTGTTGTATATTTCTTTTAATAACCACCAAACTGTTTCCATATACTTTGGCTCATAGGTTACATATGGATCTTCCATATCTACCCAATAACCAATTCGTTTAGTTAGATCATTCCAAATACCTGTATAACGCATTACTGCTTTTCTACAAGCCGCATTATAATCCTCCACTGAAATAGTTTTACCAATATCTTCTTTAGTAATTCCTAATTCTTTTTCCACGCCTAATTCTATGGGAAGTCCATGAGTATCCCAACCTGCTTTTCGCTTTACTTGGAATCCTTTCATGGTTTTATATCGAGGAAAAATATCTTTAATTGTACGAGCTAGCACGTGATGTACACCAGGTAATCCATTGGCAGAGGGAGGCCCTTCGAAAAACACAAAAGGTGTTTTTCCTTCGCGAGCAGAAACACTTTTTTCAAAGATGTTTTCTTGTTCCCAAAAATTAAGAATGTCTTCTCCTATTTTTGGAAGGTTTAGACCTTGGTATGTTTTAAATGCTGTGCTCATTATTTAATGCTTTCCGTATAAAATTAATCCTCTAAAAAGAGAGCTGCGAAATTAATAAAATGTTAAGATAAGACAATGCTTATTGCCTTAAAATTAAGCAAATAAAAAAGCGCTTTAGAATTAACTACAGCGCTTTAATAGTTAAGAATATAATGTTTTATCTAATCATTCTAATTTCTCCAGTATCAACAAAATCTACGCCGTCTTCTGTATATGTATCATTCTGGACAAGTCTAAGTTCGTTTGCATTAAACAATGTTACATCAAAAATATTGCCATCCATAACTAGTTGCATTGCACCATCGTTTGCAACATAAGTACCTTCTTCGTTATCAACATCCTCAATATATATATCTTCCTCTGTAATTTGTCCTGACACCGTTGTTGTTTGAATTACCACATACTGTCCGTTAGCTATGTAGGTCCCATTTTCAAAAAAAGTAATTGTAAATTGAAATGTTTCTCCTGTCGCCGCAAACTCCGAAATTACTTCTAGTCCATTTATATCGATGGTTTCTGTAGAATAACTATTTAAGTAGTTTAAATCAAAACTCCCCGCGCTTAAATTAGCATTATTTAAATCGTATTGATTAACTTCATCATCACTGCTACATGAAGTAATTGATATTACAACAAATAACACAAATAGAATTTTTAAAAATTTCATGTTTTTAATTTTAATATTTCAAATATACTTTGTTTTTAGTAGTTTAGTCATGAATTTTTTAATTAAATAAACCCTAGTTTTTTGAAAAACATAATATTCTTTTTGCTAATTAGTCCATTTATTAGTCACTGTCAAGAATATGTTGACGTACTTAAGCTAGGATATAGCTATAGTAATAAAGCAAAGTTTAAAGGTATAGATGAAAGCACTACTATTAAATCCTACAACGCTTCCATTACCTTCCCCATTAAATTAACTTCAAAATATGCTTTCCTAACTGGGATCGATTTTAGTTCAAACGACTTATTGTTGTCTCCTAACTACAATCAATCAACTATATTATACAATACATTACTCAAAATTGGTCTTGCAACTACCTACTCTGATAAATGGAGTAGCACCTTCGTTTTATTACCCAAAATCGCTTCCGATTATAAAAATATTTCTGGGAATGATTTTAATTTTGGAGTGTATGCCATTGCAAAACTTAAAAAAAATAAAAATTTTAAATATCGTTTTGGATTTTATGCATCCACGGAGGCTTTTGGAATTTTTGCAACCCCTATAATCGGTGCTTATTACTTAAGCCCTAATAATCGTTTTGAAATTGATGCATCCCTACCTATTTCAGCTAATGTTAATTATAAGTTTGGAAAATATGCTATTGGCTTTGATTATTTTGGAATTGGGCGTAGTTATAATATAAGCCAAGAAACAGCTATAGCTGTATATATAGATCAAAGACCTATAGAGATTTCTAGTTATTTTCAATATAATATTTTAGAGGAAAACATATTACTTAGAGCAAAAGTAGGTTATTCTAACAATACATATGAAGTATATGAGCAGGGAGATTCGTTAGACTTTAGGATTTCTGCTTTTAGTTTTGGGGATAACAGAACGCAATTAAATCCAGTTATTTTAGGAAGTGTTTTCTTTAAGTTAGAGGCGATCTATAGAATTCATTTTAAAGAAAAAAATAAAGATTCTCAAATATAATTGGTAATTTTATAAATATGGAAAAACTTTGTCCGGAATGTGGTGATAAAATAATTGGTAGGGCCGATAAGAAATTTTGTAGTGATGCTTGCAGAAACACCTATAACAATGCTTTAAACAAGGACAGCAAAAACCTTATTAGGAATATTAATAATAGTTTACGAAAAAACTATCGGATTCTAGAATCTTTAAATCCAGAAGGTAAAACCAAAACAACAAAGGAAAAATTATCTCGATTGGGATTTAATTTTGAGAATTTTACCAGCATTTATACTACAAAAACAGGCTCTGTTTATTTTTATTTATACGACCAAGGATATCTGCCTCTAGAAAATGATTATTATTTAATTGTAAAGAGGGTTAATTTATATCTGTCTCTTATACACATCTGACGCTGCCGACGACTCCT